>NZ_BAAADB010000007.1:57472-169650 GCF_039522025.1 Deinococcus depolymerans
CTGCAGGGCGCTGCCCTTGACGACGGGGAGGTCGTCGCCGGGGAACTCGTACTTGCTCAGGAGTTCACGGACTTCCATTTCGACGAGTTCGAGGAGTTCTTCGTCGTCGACCATGTCGACCTTGTTCATGAACACGACGATGTAGGGCACGCCGACCTGACGGGCGAGCAGGATGTGCTCGCGGGTCTGGGGCATGGGGCCGTCGGCGCTGCTGACCACCAGGATGGCGCCGTCCATCTGGGCGGCTCCGGTGATCATGTTCTTGACGTAGTCGGCGTGGCCGGGGCAGTCAACGTGGCTGTAGTGGCGGGTGGGGGTGTTGTACTCGACGTGGGCGGTGTTGATGGTGATACCGCGGGCTTTTTCCTCGGGGGCCTTGTCGATCTGGTCGTAGGCCAGTTTTTCGATGGTGGGGTCCGAGGCGGCGGCCGTGAAGGTGATGGCCGCGGTGAGGGTGGTCTTGCCGTGGTCGACGTGACCGATGGTGCCCACGTTCACGTGGGGTTTGGTGCGTTCAAACGTTCCCTTAGCCATGTTCTTACTCCCTCCAAGAGGTGGACACACGCAAAACCGGCCCTTTGATCGGGTTCCCCCCGCGCATCCCGCAGGGTTCTGGTGGCGTGACCCACATTGGGTTGAATCTCGCCAGGGCGGTGTCCCGCCAAGCTGGCACGCTGCACCGGAATCTTTCCGTTCCTTCGCGGCCCGGTAACCCGGACCACTGGACCCGTGAAAAACACGGCGCACCGAAGAGTCAGGGTACAGGATTCCTGCTCCGGGTACAAGTCCCTTGCCCCGCCCGCACGGCCTCATACGGACTGCCGTTTGTTTCGCCGACAATCCGGAAGTTCACCGGATTGCCAGCTCCACGTCCGGAGGGGCGTTTTTCTCCTGCTCTGCGGCGCAGCTCTCCGAGTCGCATCCGCTCGGATTGAACGGGCTTTGCAGCCCATTCAATCGGAGTCCGTATCAGTCGTCGGCGCAGCGGCACCCGGGCGGGGCGCCGGTGACCACTGGGCGCCCGCAGCGCACCTGACAGTGCCCGGGGCGCACTCCTCCGGCGGCGTTCCGCACCGCGGGACGCTCCCTGCCCCGTGACCCGCCACCCGGAAGCACACCGGCCAACGCCACACCACGCCGCGCTGCTCCCACGCTGCGGCGCCGCGCTCCGGATCCCGATCAGGAGGGACCGCTGCCGGGGAAAGGAACACCCTACCCCTTCCCCCGCGGAGGCATCTGGCTCCACAGGACAGGGCAGGGTGTGTGCGCCCGGGAGCGGCGTGGTCGTTCAGCGGGTGGTGTAGGCGACCACCTGCCGGTCGAACGCCCCGATCAGCATGAAGATCCCCAGCACCGGACCGAAGGGCAGGGCCAGCAGGCTCAGCACCCCGAGCACGATGGCCGACACGCGGCCCCAGGCGCGGCCCTCGATGACCGCGCGGCGGGTGAAGTACAGCCACAGGATCAACGCTGCGGTCAGAGCAAATGAGATCCACAGCACCAGGGACACCTGCGCGTCGTCCAGGCGGATCGGGGCACTCCCCTGCCCCATCATGTCCAGCATCTCGTTCAGGGTGGACCCCGCGAAGGGAATGGAGAGCAGCGAGAATCCGTTGTAGAACAGCGCGATCAGCAGCGGGACCGTGATGAAGGACAGCCGGGGTGGGGTCGGCAGCGGCTTCTGCGCGGCGGGATCAGTGGGCGTGGTCATCGCTCCCCAGAGTAACGCGCAGGACCAGGCGGCGGTTCGGGAGCCGGGGGGCCCCCGACAGCAGCAGGCGGACCCCCGCGAGGAGGTCCGCCTGCTGCCGGCGTGCCCACGCAGGGCCGCGCCGTCTTCCCGGGGGAAGGTTACTTCTTCATCAGGGCCTGGGCGATGTTGTTCGGCAGCTGGGTGTAGTGGTCGAAGAACATGGAGTAGCTGGCGCGGCCCTGGGTCTTGGAGCGCATGTCGGTCGCGTAACCGAACATCTCGCTCAGGGGCACGAAGGCCTTGACGATCTGCGCGTTCCCGCGGGCTTCCATGCCCTGGATCTGGCCGCGGCGGCTGTTCAGGTCGCCGATGATGTCACCCATGTACTCCTCGGGGGTGGTCACCTCGACGCGCATGACCGGCTCCAGGATGGCGGGGCCACCCTTCTGCACGGCTTCTTTCAGGCCCATGGAACCGGCGATCTTGAAGGCCATTTCCGAGGAGTCCACTTCGTGGTAGCTGCCGTCGTAGATGGTGACTTTCAGGTCGACCACGGGGAAGCCCAGCATGGGGCCGCTCTGCATGGCTTCCTCGACGCCCTTCTGGGCCGGCCCGATGTACTCCTTGGGCACGGTGCCGCCGACGACGGCGTTCTCGAAGATGAAGCCGGCGCCGGGCTCCAGGGGCTCCACGCGCAGCTTGACGTGACCGTACTGACCGCGACCACCGGACTGGCGGGCGAACTTGCTGTCCACCTCGACCTGCTTGGTGATGGTCTCACGGTAGGCCACCTGGGGCGCGCCGACGTTCGCGTCGACCTTGTACTCGCGCTTCAGGCGGTCCACCAGGATTTCCAGGTGCAGTTCGCCCATGCCGGCGATGGTGGTCTGACCGCTTTCCTGGTCGGATTCCACGCGGAAGGTGGGATCCTCTTCGGCCAGTTTCTGCAGGCCGATGCCCATCTTCTCCTGGTCGGCCTTCGTCTTGGGCTCGATGGCGAGCTTGATGACGGGCTCGGGCACGTCGATGCTCTCCAGCAGGACCTTGTCGTCGCCGTCGCCGATCAGGGTGTTGCCGGTCCCGGCGTCCTTCAGGCCGATGACGGCGCCGAGTTCGCCGGCCTTGAGTTCCGTGACTTCCTCGCGGCTGTTGGCGTGCATCTTCAGCAGGCGGCCCACGCGTTCACGCTTCTCTTTGGTGGCGTTGTACACGTAGCTGCCGGACTGCAGGGTGCCCGAGTAGATGCGCACGAAGGTCAGGCGGCCCACGTAGGGGTCGGCCATGATCTTGAAGGCCAGCGCGGCCAGTTTGCCTTCGGGGTCGGCGGGGAACTCCTGGGTGTCCTCGCTGTCCTCGATCTTGCCCTTGATCGCCGGGACTTCCAGCGGGCTGGGCAGGTAGTCGATGACGGCGTCGAGCAGCAGCTGCACGCCCTTGTTCTTCAGCGCGCTGCCGCACAGCACCGGGAAGATCTTCTTCTCGATGGTGCCCTTGCGGATGGCGGCCACGAGTTCCTCGACGGTGGGTTCCTCGCCTTCGAGGTACTTCATCATCAGGTCTTCGTCGACTTCGGCGGCGGCCTCGATCAGCTGGGCGCGGATCTCGGCGACCTTGTCGAGGTACTCGGCGGGAACGTCGGTCTCCTCGATGTCGGTGCCCAGGTCGTTGGTGTAGAAGTGGGCGCGCTGACGGACGACGTCAATGATGCCCTTGAACTCGTTCTCGGCGCCCATGGGGTACTGGATGGGGGCCGCGACGGCGCCGAGGCGCTCCTTGATGTCGTTCAGCACGAGCTCGAAGCTGGCGCCGGTCTTGTCCATCTTGTTGCTGAAGGCGATGCGGGGCACGCCGTAACGGTCGGCCTGACGCCACACGGTTTCACTCTGGGGTTCGACGCCCTGGCTGGAGTCGAACACGGCCACGGCGCCGTCGAGCACGCGCATGGAGCGTTCCACTTCGATGGTGAAGTCCACGTGACCGGGGGTGTCGATGATGTTGACGACGTACTCCTGGTCGGTGCCGCTGCGTTTCCACTTGGCGGTGGTGGCGGCGGCGGTGATGGTGATGCCGCGCTCGCGCTCCTGCTCCATCCAGTCCATGGTGGCGGCGCCGTCGTGCACTTCGCCGATGTTGTGGGTGCGTCCGGTGTAGTACAGGATGCGTTCGGTGGTGGTGGTCTTGCCGGCGTCGATGTGCGCGGCGATCCCGATGTTGCGGAAGTGATGCAGGTAGCTCTGGGCTTTGGTGGTCATAAGACTCCCTGATTCTGTCGGGTGACGTGTCTCGTCACCGTCAGCTCGGCACGAATGCCGTGTTGGGCGCGGGCCTCATGCGAAATGGACGGCGGGCGGGCCGCCGTCCGTCTCGCTTCCCTTCAGTGGCCCCCGGGGGTGGGGGCCGTGAAGCGGGATTACCAGCGGTAGTGCGCGTAGGCGCGGTTGGCTTCCGCCATGCGCTCCACGTCGTCTTTCTTCTTGATGGCGCCGCCACGGCCCTGCGCGGCGTCCATGATTTCACCGGCGAGACGCTCGATGGCGGTGCGCTCGGGGCGGCTCTCGACGGCGGCCATCATCCAGCGCAGCGTGAGGCTCTGCTGACGGCGGGCGCTGACCTCGACGGGCACCTGGTAGGTGCTGCCGCCGACGCGGCGGCTGCGGACTTCGACGCGGGGTTTGACGTTGTCGAAGGCCTGCTTGAAGATCTTCAGGGACTCCTGGCCGGTGCGTTCCTGCACGAGCTTCATGGCTCCGTAGAAGATGCGGCTGGCGAGGTTCTTCTTGCCATCCTGCATGATGCGGTTGATGGTCGCGCTCACCAGCACGTCCTGGTAGACCAGGTCGGGCTGAATGACGCGCACTTCTGCTTGGCGGCGACGTGCCATGTTGACTCCCTTTGGCCCCTTCCGGTCCACTGTTGACCGGGCGGGGATTGCGCGCTCAGGCGCGAATAACTTGCTTCACTGGCTGTCACCCCTGTGGGGGACGGAGCCGGTTCACGGCGAAGGTCACGCGGACGCGGGCAGCCTCTGGGGGCGGCCCGGTCGGGCGTGGTTACTTCTTCTTCGCGCCCGCGGCGGCGGCGCCGGCCTTGGGCTTCTTGGTGCCGTACTTGGAGCGGCTCTTGTTGCGGTCCTTGACGCCCTGGGTGTCGAGGCTGCCGCGCACGATGTGGTAACGCACACCGGGAAGGTCCTTCACACGGCCGCCGCGGATCAGCACGACGCTGTGCTCCTGCAGGTTGTGGCCTTCACCGGGGATGTACGCGGTGACTTCGAAGGCGCTGGACAGGCGCACGCGGGCGATCTTACGCAGCGCGGAGTTCGGCTTCTTGGGGGTGGTGGTCTTGACGACCGTGCACACGCCGCGGCGGAAGGGGCTGCCTTTGAGGGCAGGGACCTTGCTCTTCTTCTGGATCGTCTTGCGACCCTTACGGAGCAGTTGCTGGGTGGTAGGCAGGGTGAATCACTCCTAGGTTCTTAAGCAGTTGCTTGCGGGAGGGCGGGTCCGCCCACGCGTACGGGGCGGCACTGGGTTGCGGGTCCTGTCTGGAGGTGATCACTCACCGCCGGTTCTCGGGCCACCGGTCGCACCGGCCTTCCGCGTGCGGAGGGGGTCGGCGTGGGGGGCCTGTGGGAGACATCGAGCCGGGGTGGCATGCCGAAAAACCCCCCTGGTGCAACCCGGAAGCCGGGGCAGTTTTCAACCTTGGCAGGATACTCCCGGCACCCCCCTGCGCGCAAGGGCCGGCGGGGAACGGACGGGACTGTTGCGCTGGCCGGCAGCTGTGCTACACTCCCGGACGCCCGTTCAGGCAATCATCACAGGTGCGGAGAGGTGCCAGAGTGGTTGAATGGGTCGGTCTCGAAAACCGAAGTACGGGCAACTGTACCGTGGGTTCGAATCCCACCCTCTTCGCCAGCCAGGAACGCCGGACGTCCCCAATCAGGACGTCCGGCGTTCGCCCTGTTCCTGGCCGCCGGCCTCCCCGCCCGGCAGGGTGTCCCGGATGAAACGCAGCACGGCCGCCTCGCGCGCGGCCTGCACGACCGCGCCGTGGGCTTCGCGCAGCCCCCCGGCCTCCAGCGGCCGGTACAGGGCGTCGTACAACGCCTGCCCGGCCGCGGCCAGCGCCACGAGTTCTGCCCGCCACGCGGCGTCGTCGGCCGGAGCCCAGGTGTGGGGGTCGGTGGGATCGCTCAGCAGGGCGTGCGGGTCGCCGAGCGTCGCGGCCGTCAGTTGCAGCGTCTGGCGCAGGGCCATCACGCGCGCCGCCACGCTGGGCTGACCGGGCTGCGGCGCGCGGGCCTGCGCGGCCGTGAAGGCGTGCGCGGCGTGCAGCAGGCCCGCGCCGGGCCCGCTGAACAGGCCACGCAGACCGGCGGGGCCGTACAGCACTTCACGCAGGGTGTCGCGCAGGAGTTCACGGTGAGGCATGTTCCCGATGGTACGTCAGCTGGCGGATGCGTCCCGGCCGCCCCCTCCCCTACCGTGGGGGGACAATGCTCAAGACCTTCCGGTGAATGCACACGTTCCGCCCTGACCCCCTGCCGTAAACTGGGCTCAATGACGGAACCCAGGACCTCCTCGCTGCGCGGACGATGTCCGGGTGGCCTGGAATGCGTCCGCCCCGACCCCGCCCTGCACGCCCCCAGCCGACCCCCGTCGCGGGGCACCCCCACAAGGAAGTGACCGAAGATAGATAAAGTCCATGGCAACACCTCGGGCCTGCGGCCCGCACAACTGAAATCCCTGGGCAACCTGTACCGCCGCCGCATTGAGCCGGGGCGCGTGGGATCGCCGGAACTCGCGCGGAACCTCGCGGAACTCTCCAGCGACATCCGCCGCGAGGTGAGCGTGCTGATCGACCGGCGTGGCCGCGTGATCAGCGTCAGCGTCGCCGACGCCAAGGGCACGGAATTCCCGGACCTGCGCATGGGCGAGAACCGCCTGAGCGGCTTTCACCTGCTGCACACCCACCCGCGCGGCGGGGCGCTGAGCAAGGGCGACCTGTCCACGCTGTTCCTGCGTCGCCTGGACGCCGTGTCGGCCATCGAGGTCCGGAACGAGGGCCAGCCGGGGCTGGTGCACACCGCGCACCTGACGCCCCCTGGCACGGTCGGCGAGGAGGAGGACTGGCGCATCCTGCCGCCCGTCCCGCCCTTCCAGATCGACGAGTTCGACCTGGGCGCGCAGGTGCAGGCGCTGGAGGAGGAAATTGCCCGCGCCGCCCGCACCCGCGTCTCGAAGAAGGACCACGAGCGCGCCATCCTGGTGCAGATCGACCAGGGCGAATTCGACGCCGAGGAACGCCTGGACGAGCTGGCCGAACTGGCCCGCACGGCCGGCGCGGAGGTCGTTCACCGCGAACTGGTGTACCGCAAGAACCTGAAGGCCGGCACGCTGGTCGGGGCGGGCAAGCTGGAGGAACTCACCAGCCGCGCCTACCACCTGGACGCGGACCTGCTGATCTTCGGGCAGGAACTCGGCCCGGCCCAGGCCCGCGAGATCGAGGCCGCGACGGGTCTGAAGATCATCGACCGCACGCAGCTGATCCTGGACATCTTCGCGCTGCACGCGCAGGGCGTGGAATCGCGCCTGCAGGTGGAGCTCGCGCAGCTGCGCTACATGAAACCCCGCCTGCTGGGCGCGGGCGCGGCCCTGTCCCGCATCGGCGGGGGCGGCGGCAGCGCCGCCGGCGGCGCGATCGGTACGCGCGGCCCCGGCGAGACGAAACTGGAGCTGGACCGCCGCCGCATCAACGACCGGCTGTCCTTCCTTGAAAAGCAACTGGAGGGAGTCGCGCAGCGCCGCGAGGAACGCCGCAAGACCCGCGAACGCAACGCCGTGCCCGTGATCTCGATCGTTGGGTACACGAACGCCGGCAAGAGCACGCTGCTGAACGCCTTCACGCACGCCGCCGAGGAACCCCGGCGCGTGCTGGCCGAGAACAAACTGTTCGCCACGCTGCGCCCCACCAGCCGCCAGGGCTACCTGGAAGGCATCGGGCCGGTCGTACTGACCGACACCGTGGGCTTCATCCGCGACCTGCCCAGGGACCTGACCCGCGCCTTCCGCTCCACCCTGGAGGAAATCGGGGACGCGGACGTGCTGCTGCACGTCGTGGACGCCGCCAGCCCCGGCGCGGACACCCGCCTGGACGCCGTGAACCGCATCCTGGAGGACCTGGGCTTCCGGGACCTGCCGACCGTGGTGGCCCTGAACAAGGCCGACGCGGCCGACCCCGAGGCGCTGGAACGCCAGATCGAGCGTACGGACGGCGGCATTCCCGTCAGCGCCCTGCGGAACGTGGGCCTCGGCGACCTCAAGGACGCCCTGACCGACGCGGTCGCCCTGGTGCAACGCCAGGAACTCGCCGCGCGGGAAGAGGCGCGGGAACTGGCCGCCCAGTACCGCTGAACGGGGTACCGCCAGATAGTCAGGAACGACGGGGGGAGGGGCGAGGCAGCCTCTCCCCCTTTCCTTGGGTGGCTTTCTTTGGGTGGACGGCGCGCCCTGCCCGGTGCGGCAGACTGCGCCCCATGAAGTTCGCCTGGATGACCCTGCTGCTGGTGTGCCTGACCTGGGCGCTGGGGGAGTGGCCGGCCGAGCGGACGTTGCCCACGCTGCTGCTGGCGTACGCGCCGCCGCTGCTGTGGGTGCTGGCGACCCTGCCGGCCCTGGCCTGGGCACTGTGGCGACGGCAGGGGCGGCCGGTGGCGCTGGCGGCCCTGCTGCTGGCCGCCTGGGGCGCGGGATTGCTGCACTGGCGGGCCCACGCAACGGGAACCCAGCCAACGCTGCGGGTCGTGACTTTCAACGTGCTGGGCAGCGCGCGCACCACGCCGGACGAACTGGCGGGCCACCTGCGGTCCCTGAACGCGGACGTGCTGCTGCTTCAGGAATCGCGCTTCGTGCAGCCGGAGTTCCGGGCGGCGTTCCTGCGCGCCCTGCCGGGGTACGCGGTCGCGGAGGCAGGTGAGGTCATGACCCTGACGCGCCTGCCGCTGCTGGGCAGCCGTTCAGAATCCCTGCCGGGCAACCGCCGCGAACTGCTGGTCACGCGCCTGGAGTGGCGGGGCGAGCCGCTGACGGTCGTGAACGCGCACCTGGGAACCGTACAGGTCAGTTCGGTCCTGACGGGTGATCTGGCGCGGGTGCGGCGCACGCGGGACGCTCGCGCCGGGCAGGTGGAGCTGCTGCGGTCGGTCGCGGCCACGGTGCCGGGGCGGATGCTGCTGGGCGGCGACCTGAACACCCCACCGCGAGGGCAGGTGTACCGCGACCTGCGGACCGCATTCGGGCCGGACGCGCATGACCTCGCCGGGCGCGGGCCGGGCTGGACCTTTCCCGCGCTGCACCTGCGGATCGATCACCTGATGGGCCGGGGGCTGACCGCCGCGCGGGCGCAGGTGCTTCCGTGGGCCCTCAGCGACCACCGGCCGCTGCTGGCCGAGTACCGACCCTGAAGTTCACTTCATGCCGTTCAGGGTCCCCGCGCATCTGCACGCGCGAGACTGACCTTCATTCCCTTCAGGAGGTGCCCCGATGACTGGACCGTACGACCGTCCGCCCGCCCCCGCATCCGAACCGACCGACACGCCCCCCGCCCTGCCCGAGCAGATGCCCGGACGCGGCGACATCGGCGAGATCAGCGACCCGCCCGTGAACCCGGACACGCCCGGGATGCCCGAACCCCACCCCACGCCCAACCCGGACACGCCCGGAATGCCGGAACCGATGCCCGCGATGTAGAGCGCGGCTGGGTATTGAGGGTCGAAGCGTTCAAGGAACGGATCTTCCTGTACGTTTCGGCCCTCGCCCTGTTGCTCCCTTCAGAGCGTGTGCCCGTGCGTCCGCAGCCATGTGCGCGGCGTCTGCCAGTCGGGCATGTGGTGGGCGACGTGCGCCCAGTAGCGCGGCGAGTGGTTCATTTCCAGCAGGTGCGCGGCCTCGTGCAGCGCGACGTAGTGCAGGACCTCGGTGGGCGCACGGCTCAGGCGCCAGTGGAGGCGGATACTCCCGTCGGCCGAGCAGCTGCCCCAGCGGGTGCGGGTGTCGCTGACGTGCACGGCGCGCAGACGGTCGGACACGCCCAGCCTCGCGGCATGGTCCTGCATCAGCGTGCGGTAGGGGGCGGCGCAGGCGCGGCGCGTCCAGGCGGTCAGGTGCGCCTCGGCGCTCTGTGCCGGCAGGTGCAGGGTGTTCCCGACACGTTCCGGGCGGGTGCGGACCGCGTCCAGGTGCAGGGTCAGCTCCTGCCCCAGGAACGGGACACGCTGACCGTCCTGGGGGGCGGAACGTGCCGGGGAGCGCGCGGCGTACCCGGCCAGATGCCCGGCCACCCAGTCGCGGCGGGCGTCGAGGATTTCCAGGAGTTTCGTGTCTGGTACGCGGGCCGGGGCGTACAACGTGACCGCGCCCGGCGTGACCTGCACGGCCACCGTTCGCCGCCGCGCGCTGCGCCTGATCACGACGGGCACGCCCGCGACTTCCCATGCCGTCATGGGGACAGGAAAGCGCATGGCGCGTCCGGGCGTGGTGAGAGCCGTCACGTCAGGCGGGAAGGAGGGACGGGGCGCATCGGGTTTCTCCGATGACGCCCCGCCCCCTCCTCCCCGTCCCGTTCAGAGCCGGTTGTAATTGACGGCGAAGGTGTCGCACATGTTCGGGTCGCCGCTCTTGAAGCCGGTCATGAACCACCTGACGCGCTGCGCGGCGCTGCCGTGCGTGAAGGAATCCGGGGCGACGTAGCCCTGACCCTGCCGCTGAAGGTTGTCGTCCCCGATGGCCTCGGCGGTCGCGACGGCCTCCTGCACGTCCGCCTGCGTGATCTTGGCCTCCTGCTGGGTCTTGTTGCCCCACACGCCCGCGAAGCAGTCGGCCTGGAGTTCCAGGCGCACGCTGTAGCTGTTCGCCTCGGCCTCGGTGCGGGCACTGCGCTGCTTGCGTTCGACCTGATCGGCGATGCCGAGTTCGTTCTGCACGTGGTGGCCGACCTCGTGGGCGATCACGTAGGCGTAGGCGAAGTCACCGCCGCCGCCCAGCTGGCGGTCCATCTGCGTGAAGAAGCTGGTGTCGATGTAGATCTTCTGATCGGCGGGACAGTAGAACGGGCCGACCGCGCTGTTGGCCTGTCCGCAGCTGGTGCTCGTCCCACGCACGTACCGGACGAGGCGCGGGTCGTTGTAGGTGCGTCCGGCCTGCTGGAAGATGCCGTCCCAGACGAGATTGGTGTTGCGGTAGATCTGGTTGACGAACTGGTAGGCCTCGTCGTTGGCGGCGGGTTGCGTCTGAGCGCCCTGGCTCTGGGACTGACTGTCCTGCCCGCCTCCGAGGATGTCCCCGGGGTTGATGCCGAAGAACATGGCGATCAACGCGATGATCAGGCCGCCGACGCCGCCCACAGCGATGCCGCCGCCGGGCAGTCCGCCTCCACCCGCGCGATTTTCTGCGTTCCCACCACTGCCGGGAAGATTTTTCCAGTCCATACAGGCTCATGTCTCCTTTTCACGGCTGCCCTCACCTGCCGGTCCAGGCGGCGTGCGGGGTTGTGTGCAGCTCAGGACACAGTGTATGGGTGGCGACCCCGGGCTTGGCTGACCGTGCCTTTATGGATTCTGTGGTCAGGCCCTTTGCGGCGTGCGGGTCAGCCGGCCGGCGGGACGGCGCGGGCCGGTTGCGTGACGCTCACGCGGGCCTCGCTGCCCTCCGGGCGGACGGCGTCGCTGGGCGTGTGGACCAGCAGTTCCTGTCCGGCGGCGAGGCGCACGGTGTACGTGACGTCATGCCCCTTGAACTCGCGGGCGACGATGGTGACGGGCGTGCCCTGCGGGTCGTCCGTGAAGGTCAGGTGTTCCGGACGGACACTGACCAGCACCGGGCCGCTGGCGGCCTCCGTGAGCGGCAGGATGCCCAGGGCGGTGCGGGCCATGAAGCGGTCGGCGGTGCCGCCGAGCAGGTTGCTGCGGCCCAGGAAGTTCGCCACGAACGCCGTGCCGGGCCGGGCGTACACCTCGTGCGGGGGGCCGCTCTGCTCGACCCGGCCGCCCCGCATGACGACCAGCCGGTCACTGAAGGCCAGCGCTTCCTCCTGGTCGTGCGTGACCAGGATGGCGGTCGTGCCGGCGCGGCGCAGGATGGCGCGCACCTCCTGGCGGGTGGAGTGCCGCAGCTGCGCGTCGAGGTTACTGAACGGTTCGTCCAGCAGCAGCAGGCTGGGGCGGGGGGCCAGGGCGCGGGCCAGCGCGACGCGCTGCTGCTGCCCGCCGCTCAGCTGGTCCGGGCGGCGCGTCTCGAAGACGGTCAGGCCCACCAGGGACAGGGTCTCGCGGGCGCGGGGCAGCCGCTCGTGGCGCGGCAGGTGCCGCAGGCCGAACAGCACGTTGTCCAGGACGTTCAGGTGCGGGAACAGCGCGTAGTCCTGGAAGACCAGCCCCACGCCGCGCCGTTCCGGGGGCGTGAAGGGCGCGGTGACGCTGCGCCCCTCGATGCGGATGTCGCCGCTGTCCGGGCGTTCCAGGCCGGCGATCAACCGCAGGGTGGTGGTCTTGCCGCACCCGCTGGGGCCCAGCAGGGTCAGCAGTTCGCCGCGGTTCACGCTGAGGTTCAGGTCGTCCACGACCGGCGGCAGACCCGGCGCGTAGCGTTTGCCGAGGCCGAGCAGTTCCAGGGTGTGGGGGTCGGGGGTGCGGGTCATGCAGGGTCGTCCTTGGTCTCGGGCAGGGGGGTGGCAGGCAGGAGGGTGGGCGTGGGGGCCGGCCGGGCAGGGGGTGGGCGCGGCGCGCGGCGGTCCTCGCGGCGCAGGATCAGCAGGGTCAGCAGCGCGCCGCTGACGGCCAGCGCCAGCGCGTAGGGCGCGGCCGAGGCGTACTGCGCCTCCTCGGTGTACGCCCAGACGTTGCGGGAGAGCGTCTCGAAGCCGATGGGTGAGAGCAGCAGCGTGAGCGGCAGTTCCTTCAGGACGCTCAGGAACACGAAGGCCGCGCTGACCAGCAGACCCGGCCGGACCAGCGGCAGCGTCACGCGGCGCAGCGTCTGCGGGGCGCTCAGGCCCAGCAGCCGCCCGGCTTCCTCCAGGCGGGGCGTGGCCGTCTGGAGACTGGTGCGGACCGGGCCGACCGCCTCGGCCAGGAAGTGCAGGGTGTACGCGGCGATCAGCAGCGGGAAGGTCTGGTACAGCGGGGGCACCACCCGGAGCGTGAAGAACACCAGCGCCAGCGCGAACGCCAGCGGGGGCGTGGCGTACCCCAGGTACGCGGCCCGTTCGGTCAGCCGGGCCAGCGGGCCGCTGTGGCGGCTGCCGATGTACGCCAGCGGGAACGCCAGGGCGGTGGTGGTGACGGCGGCGATGGCGGCGGCCCCCAGGGCGCTCTGCAGGGCTTCCCACAGGCCGCTCCAGGCGAACGGGTTGGTTTCCAGCCGCAGCCAGTACCCGATGGTGCCCAGCGGCACGATCAGCGCCGCGCCGGCCAGCACCGCCAGGAACGCCCATGCGAGCGGCGCGGCGCGGCCCAGCGGTGTCCGGCTGGGGGGGCGCGTGCCGCCGGGTGAGACGCGCGACAGGCGCACGCCGCGCATCAGCCGGGCTTCCAGCAGCAGCGCGGCCCCGGTGACCAGCAGCAGGGCCAGCGCCAGCCACGCCGAGTACACCCGGTCGTACGCGGCGGTGTACTGCTGGTAGATGGCGGCGCTGAAGGTGGGAAAACGCATCAGGCTGACCACGCTGAAGTCACCCAGGACGTGCAGGGCGATCAGCAGCGCGCCGGACAGCCACGCGGGGCGCAGGTACGGCAGCGTGACCTCGCGGAAGGTCTGCGCCGGCGTGCGGCCCAGCAGGCGGGCGGCGTCTTCCAGGGCGGGGTCCTGGGTGCGCAGCGCGGCGTGCAGGTTCAGGAACAGGTACGGGAACGTGAACAGCGTCAGGACGCCCAGCGCGCCCCAGTACCCGCCGGGGCCGGGCCAGCGGATGCCGGTCAGGGCGTCGATGGTGCCGCCCGCGCCGCTCGCGGCGATCAGGGCGTACGCGCCCACGTACCCGGGTATGGCCAGGGGCAGCACGCCCAGCAGCATCAGCAGGCGGCGGGGGCGCAGGGTGGTGCGCGCCGCGAGGTACGCCAGGGGCAGGGCGATCAGGGTGGTGCCGCCCAGCACGCCCAGCGTGAGCAGCAGCGTGTTGGCCAGCAGTTCCAGGTTGCGGGTGCGGAAGACGATCTCGCGCAGTTCGCTGCCCTCGGCGCCCAGGGCGCGCAGGACCAGGTAGGCCAGTGGCAGCAGGACGCCCAGCACGGCCAGCAGGGCCGGGAGCAGCAGCAGGGGGTGGGGGCGGCGTGCGTGCATGGGTGGGGGGGGCCGGCGCGGCGAGGAGCGGCGCAGCCGGGTCACCATAGCAGACCGGATTGGTCAGGATTAGGGCGTGCGTCCCGGCGGTTCCCACGCCCGGTCCCGTCCATACACGCACGCCGCCCCCCCACGGGTCGTGGGTCGGGGCGGCGGTCAGGTGCCGGGCTTCAGGTCAGAGCAGGCCGGCGTCGCGCAGCAGTTTCTGCGCCTTGTCGATGTTCTTGGGCAGCACGGTGGGGTCGATGCGGGGGCTGCGTTTGCTCACGTCGCTGTAGGGCAGCATGGTGGTGGGCTGCAGGATGTTCCCGATCACCGGGTACTCGAAGTTGACGCTCAGGAAGAAGGTCTGGGCGTCCTTGGCGACCAGGGCGCTCAGGAACCGGGCGGCGCTGGCACCGTTCTTGCTGGTCTTCAGGATGGC
The DNA here is from genome assembly GCF_039522025.1 of Deinococcus depolymerans. NCBI lineage: Bacteria > Thermotogati > Deinococcota > Deinococci > Deinococcales > Deinococcaceae > Deinococcus > Deinococcus depolymerans. Next base: position 71,925 of record NZ_BAAADB010000007.1, read on the forward strand.
GGCGCCGGTGGCGTTGCCCAGGTTGCCGATGTCGCCGTTCTTGAAGAAGTACGTGTCGATGGGGTAGCTCAGGCGGTTCACGCGCTGGATGTAGTAGTGGTTGGTGAGCGCCACGTCGATCTCACCGGCGCGCATGGCCTCGAGCATGCCCACGTTGCTGGTCTTGTAGTCCTTGGGTTGCAGGGCCTTCATGCCCTCGATCCACTGGCGGGTGGTGGCCTCGCCGTACTTGCTGATCATGGCGGCCAGGAAGTCCTGGAAGCTGGGGTAGCTGACGGTCCAGCCGATGCGGCCCTTGAGGCTGGTCATCTTGGGCAGGTCCAGGATGGAGTCGGGCAGCTGTTCGGGTTTGATCTTGCCCGTGTTGTACGCCAGGGTGCGGAAGCGGACGGTGGTGGGCAGCCAGGTGCGGTCGTCGGGCAGGTAGTCGCTGCTGACGTTGCGGGTCAGGGCGGCGCCCAGTTTGCTGAAGCGGCCCTCGGCGGCCAGTTCGCCGAGTGCGCCGACCGAGTTGCCCCAGTAGACGTCGGCGGGGCTCTTGCTGCCTTCCTCGCGCAGGGCGGCGACGAGCTGGGCGTCGGTGCCGTAGCGGACGTTGACCTTGATGCCGGTCTGCTTCTCGAACTGCTGCACGACCGGGTCCACGAAGGTCTTGGCGCGGCCGGAGTACACGGTCAGGGTCTTGGTCTGCGCGAGGCTGGTGCTGGCGAGCAGCAGGGCGGTGACGGTGAGGAGGGTACGCTTCATGTCCGTAATCCTAAGTAACCGGGTCGGATTAATAAGGTACAAACGTCCCAGTCTCCCCCCCACCGCCCCTTCAGCGTTCCTCGAGTGCCAGCGTCACCAGCCGCGTCACCAGCTCGCTGTAGCCCAGTCCCGCCGCCTCGAACAGCTTCGGGTACATGCTGGTCGTCGTGAAGCCCGGCATGGTGTTCACCTCGTTCAGCAGCAGTTCACCCGTCTCCTCGACATAGAAGAAGTCCACGCGGGCCAGCCCGGCGCAGTCCAGCGCCCGGAAGGCCGTCAGCGCCACCGACCGCACCCGCTCCGCGACCTCCGGCGGCAGCGGCGCCGGGATGTGCATGGTCGCGCGGCCCTCGGTGTACTTCGTCTCGTAATCGTAGAAATCCGCGGCAAAGCGCAGTTCCCCCACCGGACTGGCAATGGGCGCGTCGTTGCCCAGGATGCCCACCTCGACCTCGCGGGGCTTGTGGCTGGTCATGGCCTCCAGGATCACGCGGCGGTCCAGCCCGAACGCCAGGTTCAGCGCGGCGTCCAGTTCGTCCGGCGTGTTCACCTTGCTGATGCCCACGCTGGACCCCAGGTTCGCGGGTTTCACGAACAGCGGGAAGCCCAGTCCCGCCGCGCGGTCACGCACCGCGTCCGGCTGCTGCTGCCACTCGCGCCGCACGGCCAGCCGCCACGCCACCTGCGGAATCCCGGCCGATTCCAGCACCTGCTTGGTCATGACCTTGTCCATGCTGACCGCCGACCCCAGCACGCCGCTGCCCACGAAGGGAATCCCGGCCAGGGTCAGCAGGCCCTGCACGGTGCCGTCCTCGCCCATCGGGCCGTGCAGCAGCGGGAACACCGCGTCGTAGCCCTCGGCGCTCGCCACGCGGTGCAGCACGAGGTCCCCGCCGGTGGCGGCCTCGCCGCTGTCCAGGGCGCGCTGCGTCTCGGTGGGCGGCAGCCAGCGCCCCTGCTTGCTGATCACCACGGGTGTCACGTCGAACTGATCCTTGGGCAGGGCGTTCAGGACGCTCCGGGCACTCATGAGACTGACTTCGTGTTCACCGGACTGGCCCCCGGCCAGCAGCAGAATGCGCTTCTTCACGCGGCGCAGTATGCCACGGCCCCGCCGGGACGCCCGGAGACCACCGCCCGCGGGTCGCCACGACAGCCTGTCATACGGACTGCCGTTTGTTTCGTTCACAGATCGGAACACCACTGATCTGTCAACTCCACGTCCGGAACCCGGTTGTCTCCCACTCGCTTCGCTCGGATTGAACGGCTTTGTAAGCCATTCAATCGGAGTCCGTCTCATACGCACCCCGCTGGAACGGGCTCCTGAAAACCGTTCCCTCCCGGCGGACACGCCTCGGAGCAGGGCGGGTTCCGGACGCAAAACTGGCAACCCGGCGGTGTTGCGGATCGTCAACGAAACAGACGGAATCCGTATCGTACGGCAGGAAAAACCGGGCTCGAAGCTGCCGAACGCCAGGATGCCCGTCCAGCGGGACGGGAAGCACGACATCCTCACACCACACACCGTTCCCCTGAGATATGATGCCCCGCGATAACCCCCAGACAGCCCCGGCACGAGTTCAGCAGACGCTTGACCCGTGCCCTCTGTCGAACCATACCCAGGAGTTCGAATGAAGAAAATCGCTGCCCTCAGCACCCTGCTCATCCTCACCTCCGCGCTCGCCGTCGCTCCCAAGGACACCCTGGTCATCCAGGAATCCGCGGACATCCCCACCATGGACCCCGGCGTCACCTACGACACCGCCTCCGGCTCCATCACCGAGAACCTCTACGAGACCCTGCTGACCTACAGCGGCGCCAGCCTCACCAAGCTCGAGCCCCTGCTGTCCACCAAGTGGACCATCAGCAACGGCGGCAAGACCTACACCTTCGACCTGCGCAAGAACGTCAAGTTCCACAGCGGCAACGCCATGACCTGCGCCGACGCCGAGTACTCCTTCGAGCGCAACCTCGTGACCAACAGCGCCGAGTCCGGCAACTGGTTCATCGCCGAGAGCCTGCTGGGCACCGGCGCCAACGCCAACGACGACAAGACCATCACCTGGGCCCGCATCGACAAGGCCGTCGAGTGCAACGCAGCCGGCCAGCTGATCTTCAACCTGCCCGCCGTTGACCCCGCCTTCCTGGCGAAACTGGCCTACACCGGCCAGAGCGTCATCGACAGCAAGTACGCCATCAAGCTCGGCGAGTGGAGCGGCAAGGAAGCCGACTGGAAGAACTGGGTCGGCAAGGACCTGACCAACAGCGCCCTGAGCAAGGCCCCCAGCGGCACCGGCGCGTACAAGTTCGTCCGCAAGGACGCCAACGCCTTCCTGGCCACCGCCTTCGACGGTTACTGGGGCAAGAAACCCGCCATCAAGAACATCGTCATCCAGAAGGTGCCTGAACTCGCCGCCCGCCAGCAGGCCTTCCTGCGCGGCGACGCCGACATGATCGAAGGGGCCGGCCGCGCCGTCGACGAGGAACAGATCAAGGGCAAGCCCGGCGTCATGTGGGTCGACAACCTCCCCAACACCGTCGCCAGCGCGTTCTTCATGAACGAGAACATCAAGTCCACCGGCCTGCTCGGCAGCGGCAAACTGGACGGCAAGGGCATCCCCGCCAACTTCTTCAAGGACAGCAACGTCCGCCGCGCCTTCAGCTACGCCTTCAACTACGAGCAGTACATCCAGGACGTCCAGAAGGGCAAGGGCAAACAGCGCACCATGCTGCTGCCCGACACCTTCCCCGGCTACGACGCCAAGGTCGGCACGTACTCCTTCGACAAGGCCAAAGCCACCCAGTACTTCCAGCGCGCCTGGGGCGGCCAGGTCTGGAAGAACGGCTTCGTCATGACCGCCAACTACCGCGCGGGCGCCGTGGCCAGCCAGACGGCCATGGAAATCCTGAAGAAGAACATCGAATCCATCAACCCCAAGTTCCGCGTGAACATCCAGGCCAAACCCTGGAGCGAAATGCTCGCCGCCTCCAAGAAGGGCGAGGAAGCCATGATCATCATCGGCTGGGCGCCCGACTACGCCGACCCTGACAACTTCATGTACACCTTCTACTCCAGCAACGGGTACTACTTCCCCCGCAACAACTGGAAAGACGCCCAGGTCGACAAGTGGCTCGAGCAGGCCCGCAACACCGTCAACACCGCCGAGCGCAACCGCCTGTACAGCCTCGTGGGCAAGAAGGCCTACGAGCAGGCCCCCTACATCCTGATGCCCGCCGGCGTGAACTACCTGTTCACCCGCGACAACATCACGGGCGTCAGCGCCTCGAACTACAACCCCATGATCTCCTTCGCCTACACCGGCACCTTCTGGAAGGAACTGGGCAAGAAGTAAGGACCGCCGGGATTCCGAGCTTCACACAACCCGGGCAGTGAGGGCGGGGCCGCCCTGAACAGGTGGCCCCGCCCTCACTGCTGCACGCCGTTGGGCACGCCCGGTTCCCCTGAGCGGGACATCAGCCCGCTTGACTTTGCGTCCGGGGTCTGTTTTCGTCTAGGCTGAACGATGGCCTGCATTCCAGTCCATACAACCCGTCAGTCCACATCCTGAGCTTCTCTCCCTCCACCGACTGCGCCGCAGTCCACCGTGGAGGCTTTCCCTCCGAGGCCCACATGCTTAATTTCATCGTGCGGCGACTCATCCAGATTCCCGTGGTGATGCTCGTCCTTTCCCTGATGATCGTCGGCATCACGCAGCTGCTCACGCCCGAGCAGCGCGCCGCGCCGTACATCCGCAGCGAGCAGCAGGCTGCCCGACTGGAACAGATCATCGAACAGCGCGGCCTGCGCGACCCCTTCCCGGTCCAGTACGGCCGCTGGCTGTCCGCCACCCTGAAAGGCGACCTGGGTTACTCCAAGGCCAGCAGTCAGGACGTGATCACGACCATCCAGGAGCGCCTGCCGCGCACCCTCGAACTGACCTTCGTGACCGCCATCCCGATCCTGCTGCTGAGCATCTGGCTGGGCACCCTCAGCGCCCTGCACAAGGACAAGCTGATCGACCAGATCCTGCGCGTCTTCGTGGTGCTCGGCTACAGTCTGCCCAGCTTCGTGGTGGGCATCCTGCTGCTGGCCGTGTTCTACGCCTACCTGGGCTGGCTGCCCGGGGCCGGGCAGGTCAGCGTGCTGAACACCTTCGCGCTGGGGGAACTGCAGCGTTACACCGGCCTGCTGACCGTCGACGCCGCCCTGAACGGCCGCTGGGACATCGCCTGGGACGCCCTGCAACACCTGATCCTGCCCGCCATGACCCTGCTGATCGTCCTGAGCGCCAGCATCATCAAGGTCATGCGCAACAACATGCTCGAGGCGCTCACCAGCGACTACGTGCGCACCGCCCGCGCCAAGGGCCTGTCCAGCCGCGTGGTGAACAACAAGCACGCCCGCCGCAACGCCCTGCTGAGCATCGTGACGCTGGGCGGCTTCCTGATCATCGGCCTGCTGAGCGGCTCGCTGATCACCGAGACGATCTTCGCGTACCCCGGCGTGGGCCAGTGGGTCGTGCAGGCCGCCGTGGGCGTGGACCTCGCGGCCGTGCTGGGCTTCGCCATGCTGACCGCCGTGATCGTGGTCGTCGTGAGCACCATCGTGGACATCCTGTACGGCGTGATCGACCCCCGCGTGAGGTTCGACTGATGCCCGCCCAGCCCCACACCCACGCCATCCGGAGGGACCCCCGATGACCACCGTGCCCGTCAAGGTCGAGCAGCGCAGCAACTGGCAGCTGTTCTGGACCAGCCCCGCCATGCGCAAGATGCGCCGCAACCCGCTGGCCATCACCGGCCTGATCATCACGCTGCTGTTCGGCCTGATCGCGCTGTTCGCGCCGCTGATCGCCAAACCCAGCGGCAACTGCCTGCGCGACCTGAACATCACCCAGGCCAGCGAGGTCTACAACCCCCTGCAAGCCCCGTTCTGGCAGGCGACCCTGGCCCCCCCCAAGAGCTGCTACCTGACCGAACGGCTCGGCTTCCAGCAGCAGCCCAGCCCGCCCAGCGCCGAGGCCCCCTTCGGGACCGTGAACGGCTACAACATCTTCTACGGCCTGGTGTGGGGCACCCGCACCGCCCTGAAACTGTCGTTCATCATCGTCGCCATCACCCTCACCACCGGCATCATCATCGGCGCGATCAGCGGCTACTACGGCGGCTGGATCGACAACCTGATCCAGCGCTTCATTGACGTGCTGTTCTCGCTGCCGCCCCTGATCCTGACCGTGGTGATCCTGACCATCCTGCGCGCCCGCCTGATGGGCGGCGGGGCCGACTACGACCCGACCGTCCCGATGATCGTGGCGTTCTGCGTGACCGGCTGGGCCGGCTACGCCCGCCTGATCCGCGGTGAGGTGCTGCGCACCCGCCAGCTGGAGTACGTGGACGCCGCCCGCAGCCTCGGCGCGCGCGACATGCGCCTGATCCTCAAGCACGTGGTGCCCAACAGCGTGGCCGCCGTGTTCACGACCGCCGTGCTGGACCTCGCCACGACCCCCCTGAGCATCGCGGGCCTGTCCTTCCTGGGCCTGGGCTTCGAACCCGGGTACTCCGAATGGGGTCAGCTGGTCGACTTCGCCCGCGCGTGGCTGAAACCCGACTACTGGTACGTGCTGGTGTACCCGGCGGTGTTCATCGTGCTGTTCAGCCTCGCCTTCAACCTGTTCGGTGACGGCCTGCGCGACGCGCTGGACCCCAAGTCCCGCTGAGGCGCACCACACCCGAGATCCACAGGAGCGTCCCCCACCTGCACAGCGCGGTGGGGGACGCTCCTGTCATACGGACTCCGATTGAATGGCTTATAAAGCCATTCAATCCGAGCGGATGCGAGTAGGAGAGAAACGGGTTCCGGACGTGGAGTTGACGACCCGGTGCCGTTCCGGGTTGTCAACGAAACAAACGGAGTCCGTATCATACGGACTCCGATTGAACGGGCGGCAAAGCCCGCTGGGTCCGAGCGGCTGCGACTCGGAGAGCTGCGCCGCAGAGAAGGAGAGAAACGCCCCTCCGGACGTGGCGCTGGCGACCGGGCTGATCAGGCCGCCGGGGCCCGCAGCCAGCCGGGCAGCTGCCACCACACCAGCGCGTGCGCCACGAGCGCCACGCCCCACAGTGGCAGCAGGGCCGCGCCGGACCCCAGGAACGCGCAGCCGATCAGGAACGGCACGCCGGGCGCGGTGGCTGCCTGAATCGCGCCGGTCAGGGCCGCCTGGGGCGCACTCAGGTCCGGGTCCCGCGCCGAGCGGCGCGCCAGGTACGCCGCCACGCCCGCCAGGACGGCGGCCAGCAGGACCGCTCCCAGCACCCCGTTCAGGCCACCCGGGGAGAGGGGGCGCAGCGCGGCCAGCAGCAGGCCCAGCGGCAGTCCCGGCACGGCCAGGGCCGCCAGGGCCAGCAGGTACGCGCGGCGGCAGGCGCGCAGCAGGCCCGCGCGGTCACCGCCGCGCAGGTCGCGGGTCAGGGAATCCAGCGCGCCCACTCAGGTCACCGGGGCGGCCAGCACGACCCGGGCAGGCACGCCGCCCACCAGGACGTCCGCACCGTCCACCAGTTCCCTGCGAAGCCGCGCCACGCTGCCCCCCGCCGCGTACAGGCCCGCCTGCCCAACGACCTTCCCGTCCGCGGTCACCTCGGCCCCGGCCGGCCACGCCCGCTCCCCGCTCAGCCGCGCGAGGTGATGCCGGGCATTCCCGCGCGCCTCCAGCCGCGCCATGATCTCCTGGCCCACGTAACAGCCCTTGCGGTAACTGATGGCGGGCAGTGGGCCACCCACGTCCAGGCCGATCTCGGGCGGCAGGGTGCCGGTCAGGGCGTCCCGGATCACGTCCGGAATGCCGGCACGCACGCGCGCGGCGTCCAGGTCCGCCAGCGGCACCTCCGGGCCGGTCAGGGCCGGGAGGACCGCCGCCTCGTGCCGCGCGAGGTAATGCAGGTCCACGCCCGCCGTGCCCGTGCGGTTCACGCGGCCTCCCAGGACCGCCCCGCCGCCCAGCTCGAAGGTCTGCGCCGCGCCGCCCGACACGTCCCAGCCGGGCAGCGTCCCCTCGTGCCAGACGTGCACGGTCCGCAGCTCCTCACTGACGTCCTGGATCTCGACCTGGTCGAAGATCACGTAGCGTTTCAGGCGGGCCTCCAGTGCCGGGGCCTGCCCGGCGTCCAGGTGCAGGTACACGTCGTCGGCGCGGCGGTACGCGCGGGCGAACTGCTCGATCTGCCCGCGCACGTTCAGGAACGCGCAGGCGACCACGCCCGGCGTCGGCGCGCCCCGCAGGTCGTTGGTCATCTGCCCATGCACGAAATCAACGCGGTCCGCGCCGGTCACGCGCAGGCTGCTGGAAGGAATCCGGGTCCACATGCCGCCCAGCGTACGGGAAAGCCGGGTGGGCGTGTGGAACGCGGGTCGCCAAGCGGCGCGGGCCGGTCATGCGGACCCGGAGAGCTGCGCCGCGGAGTGGGAGCCCAGAGGCCTGCCGGGCGTGGCGCGGACAACCCGGAAGTTCACCGGATTGCCAGCTCCACGTCCGGAGGGGCGTTTTTCTCCTGCTCTGCGGAGCAGCTCTTCGAGTCGCATCCGCTCGGATTGAACGGGCTTTGCAGCCCATTCAATCGGAGTCCGTATCAGTCGCTGGCGAGGGCCAGGTCACGCTGACGCTGCCGGGCCTGACGGGTCAGGTGCCAGCGGCTCAGGTCGGCGGCGGCGTCGCGGACGATGGCGTTCGCCTGCGGCAGCGCGGCGCGGCGGCTGTCCATGTTGCGGGCGACGATGCCGGTCAGGTCGTCGAGGTTGTGCAGGTGCGCGCCGGGCACGCCCGCGATGTCCGGGTCGAGGATGCGCGGCACGCTGATGTCGATCAGGAACATCGGGCGGCCCGGACGCTGCCGCAGGGCCTCGGCGACACCCTCGCCGTGCAGGACGTAGTGGGGGGCGCCGCTGCTGGCGATCAGCACGTCCGCCTCGGGCAGGACCTCGTGCAGGTACTCGGCGGCGCAGGGGCGGCCCCCGAGTTTCTCGGCGAGGTGCCGGGCGCGTTCCACGGTGCGGTTGACGACGATGATGTCCTCGACCCCGGCGGCGCGCAGGTGCGTGAGGGTCAGTTCTGCCGTCTCCCCCGCCCCGATGATCAGGGCGGTCCGTCCGGCGAGGCCGCCGAGCGCGGCCTGCGCGAGTTCCACGGCGGCGCTGGAGACCGACACGACGTGATCGCTCATGCCGGTCTCGAAGCGCACGCGTTTCCCGGCAGCCAGGGCGCCCTGCGCGACCTTGTTCAGCAGCGTGCCGGTCAGGCCGCGTTCGCGGGCGTCCATCCAGGCGCGTTTGACCTGACCCTGGATCTGCGTCTCGCCGATCACGAGGCTGTCGAGGCCCGCCGCGACGCGGTACAGGTGCGTGACGGCCGCCTCGCCCTGGTGGAAGTACAGGTGCCCGCCCAGCGCGTGCCCCCAGGCGCCCTCGAAGGCGGCGAGGGGGTCGCCGGTCAGGCCCGCCATGTAGACCTCGGTGCGGTTGCAGGTGGACAGCAGCATGACCTCCTGCGCGTGGCGGGCGAGGTGGTCCAGCAGCGCGCCTTCCTCGCCGGCGCGGACGGCGGCGCGTTCGCGGACCTCGACGGGCGCGGTCTGGTGGTTCAGGCCGACGACCGCCACGTCGAGCGTGCCGGGTGCGGGGGCGCCACTCACGGCGAGGAACGCGCGGGCGGTGGGGCAGGCCAGGGTCACGCGCCGACCCCCATGGCGCGGCGGATCTCGTCGCGCAGCGTGCCGAGCGCGGAACTGCGCTGCGGTTCCGGGCAGGTCAGGGCCGCCTCGCGCCGGGCACTCCAGTCGTCCAGTTGCGTCTCGCTGGGCAGCAGGGCCGTGATGCGTTCCGCCAGCGCCTGCGAGAACATCGGCAGTTCACGGCCGGAACTGACCGCGACCTGCACGCCGGCCTGCGCGGCGGTGGCCGCGAAGCGCAGCGTGCCGCGCGTGGCGTCACTGGCGTCGTTGACGGGGATGCCCAGGGCGCGGGCGTCCCCGACGACCTGCCCGTTCACGTCCGCGAGGCTGGTGGCGGCGACGGCCAGGGCCGCGCCGTTCAGGTCGCCGGGACGGTACGGGCGGCGCTGCACCTGGACGGGCAGGGCCGCGAGGTCCGGGTGCAGGTCCGGCGCGATGACCTGGACCTGCGCGCCGCTGCCGAGCAGGGTGCGGGTGCGGCGCAGGGCCACCGGGCCGCCGCCGACCACGACAGTCCGGGCGCCGCGCAGGTCGAGGAAGGCAGGCAGCAGGCTCACAGGGGGCAGCATAGCGCGGGCCGGGCGGGGCAGCCGTCCCCGACCGATCGGTCGGGAAGGCGACTGGGACGTCATGGAACGTGCCTCAGCCGGTAACAGTCCTGGCCGACGCGACCGCCTGTTCGGCCGCGTCGGCCAGGGCGTCCAGGCTGGCGGTGCGGGCGACGGTGATGTCCGTGAAGCCCGCCTCGCGCGCCGCGTCGGCCGTCTGGGGGCCCATGGCCGCCACCCGCAGGTCCGTGCCGACCAGCGCCGCGAGGTGCCGGGCCGCGCTGCCGGACGCCAGGGTCACGACCGCCGCGCCGCGCAGGCGGTCCATGGACAGGCTGTCGGGCCGGGCGGGTTCCGTGCGGTACAGCTCGGCGCGGTCGTAGGTCAGGCCGCGCGCCTCCAGGGCACGTTGCAGGTCGGCTTCCGCGAGTTGCGAGGTCAGGTGCAGCAGCGTCTCGCCGGGCGCGGCAGGCAGTTCGGCGCCCAGGTGGCGGGCGCCGGGCGTGGCGGGCACGAAGTCGGCGCGCAGGCCCACCGCTTCCAGGCTGCGGGCGGTGCTGGGGCCGACCGCGGCGAGTTTCACGCCGGCGAGGTGGCGGGTGTCCAGGCCCAGGGCGTGCAGGTGCCCGATCAGGGTGGTCACCGCGTGGTTGCTGGTCAAGAGCAGCCAGCTCACGCCGCCCAGGTCGCGCAGGCGCCCGCGCAGCGCGTCGGGCTGCGCGGTGGGCGCGAATTCGATCAGCGGGACTTCCAGCACGCCCGCGCCGCGCGCACGCAGCAGGTCACCCAGACCGCTGGCACCGCCGCGCGTGCGGGTCACGGCGACCGTCTGCCCAGCCAGCGGACCGCCGAAGCCGGGGCGGGTGTCGAACCATTGCAGGCTGTCGCGCAGGCGCACGACCTCACCCACGACCGTGACGGCCGGGGCTTCCAGGCCAGCCTCGCGGACCACGTCGGCAATGGTGGCCAGGGTGCCGGTCACGGTCCGCTGGCGGGGCGTGCTGCCCCACTGGATGGTCGCGGCCGGCGTCTGCGGGTCGCGTCCGGCCGCGATCAGGTCGGCGGCGATCTGGTGCAGGTTGCGCACGCCCATCAGCAGGACCAGGGTGTCCACGCCGGACAGCCGCTCGTAGTGCGCGCCGCCCTCCTGGGTGTTGCCGGTCAGGACCGCGAAGGACCGGGCGACCTCGCGGTGCGTGACGGGAATCCCGGCGTAGGCGGGCGCGGCGATGGCGCTGCTCACGCCGGGCACGATCTCGAACGGCACGCCGGCCAGGGCGCAGGCCTCGGCCTCCTCGCCGCCCCGCCCGAACACGAACACGTCGCCGCCCTTCAGCCGGGCGACGCGCTGCCCGCCGTTCGCCTGCGCCTGCTCCACGATCAGCGCGTTGATCTGCTCCTGGCTGATGTACTCGGAAAAGCCCTTCTTGCCCACGTAGATGGTGTGCGCGTCCGGCGCGTAGCGCAGCAGGTCCGGGTTGGCGAGGTAGTCGAACAGCACCACGTCCGCCTCCATGAGCGCCTTCATGCCGCGCACGGTCAGCAGACCCGGGTCGCCGGGGCCCGCCCCGATCAGGGACACGAAGGCGCGCGGGCTGGCAGAGGAAACGTCGGTCATGCCTACAGGCTAGCGGGCGGCAGGCGGGACATATGCGTACTCGCGGGTGCGGTGCCCCCGCCCGGCGATCTGCCCGCCGCTCAGGCGGGCCGCGCCGGTCAGGACCGCCTCCCAGTTCAGGCGCTGGAACAGGTGCGCGGCCAGCAGGTACGCGGCCCGGTCCGGCCAGCTCGCGGCCCGCACGACCGACTCGACCTCCAGCCGCAGCCGGCCGGGGCCGGTGTCCAGCGCGCGGAACGTGACCGTCCCGGCGTCGGCGTGCAGCCGCAGCGTCCGCAGGCACACGCGGGTGGCGTCCATGACCTGCACCTGCACGCGCGCCCGGCGGGTGAAGGTCATCAGGATCCGCAGCCGGGTGCCGGGCCGGATGGGCGGCCCGCCCTGTGAGGGGAGCGGTGCGTCCAGCCCCCGGAACCACGCGGTGCCCTTCGGCGCGAGGTCCGGCAGGCGCTGCCCGACGAGCGCCGTCACGGCCACCGCGTCCAGCGCGGCGCCCTGCACCTCGGCCCAGTAGCGGCGGTGCGTGACCGGCCCCACCCCGTCCGGCAGGTCGGTGGGCCGCAGCGGATCACGGGGATTCTGGAGGTACGCGGTGTACCCCAGGACCGCGACGACCAGGAGCAGCGGGCGCGGCGGGCGGAACGCGACACGGACAGGGTCTCGCATGGCGGGCAGTATTCACCGGCAGCGGCGGAGCGCAGCCTTCAGGCAGCTGAACACGTCTTCATGCGGACTCCACGGCGTGTTCAGACGCGCCTGACCGGGAGAGCGGCAGGTGGTGGGCGGCCGTGTCGTGCAGGCCCGCGAAGCGCAGGTGACGCTGGCAGATGAACCACAGCTCGTCGCGGTCGTTCGGCAGGATGAAGTACGCGTCCGAGGTCTCCGAGGGGTTGTACATGCCCACCACCCGGTACGCGCGGTCCTCGCTGAACCCGCTCGACAGCGGGCGGGGCATGGGCGCACGCGGGCCGTCGAGCTCGACAATCCGCACGAACAGCTGGGGATGAAAGGCGAGCATGGGTACCGTCATTCTGAATCACGCGCCGGCCCCCGGCGTGGGCCGCGCGGACTTACACTTCCTTCATGCCTCTCCCCCTGCCGCCGGTCCCGTCCACGTCCGGGCTGTCCGGCCTGCCCCGGCTGGCGCAGGCGGAAGCTGCCGCGCACACCCGCTACGGCCAGCATCCCGGCGGGTCCGTGGAGCTCTTCGGGCCGCTGGTGGCCGTCCACGACGCGCCGGACTCACCGCTGAACAGCGCGTGGCACGACGGCACCCGCCCGCCCACCCCGCAGGAACTGACGGACTTCGGGACGTACTGCGCCGCGCACGGGCAGCGGCCCACCCTGCACCTGCTGTCCCACGCCGCGCCGACCCTGCTGCCCCTGCTCGGCGAACGCGGGTACACGCTGACGTCCGTGCTGCACGCCTACCTGCACGACCTGCTGGCGCGGCCCGCCCAGCCCCTGCCCGTGCAGGAGACGACCGACGCGCCTGCCTGGGCGGCCGTGTGCGCCGCGGGCTTCGGGCCGGGCAGCGAGGCCATCATGCGGCGGGTGGCGCAGACACCCGGCACGCGCCTGTTCCTGGCCGGCCCGCCCGACGGGCCGGGCCTGGGCGCGGCCGCCCTGTCCGTCACCACGTTCGGCGCGGCGCCACCCGACGGCCGGGCAGGCGTGGCCGCCGCGCTGCACGGGACCTCCACCCGGCCGGAACACCGGGGGCAGGGTGCGCAGACGGCGCTGCTGGCCGCCCGCCTGAATGCCGCCGCGCAGGCCGGGGCGGACCTGACAGGCGTGTTCGTGACGCCAGGCACGCCCAGCGAACGCAACGTCGTCCGGGCCGGGTTCCGGCTGGCGGGCCTGCGGCTGACCTTCAGCGCCTGACACGGACTCCGATGGAATGGTTCTGGCCGACCATTCGATCCGAGCGGAGCGACCCGGAGAGCTGCTCCGCGGAGTCCGTATCAGCTCGGCCGGGGCCGCCTGGAGCAGTTGCCGAACAGAGGCAGTCTGTCTGGCCGCGCGGACCTGGAACGCCCCGCAGGAGAGCGGGTGAATGTGGACGGAGCGGACGGACTGGCACAACTGCTGAGCAGAGAACGGCGCTAATCGGCGGCGGTGGCGTGCAGGTCCGGCAGGTCCAGGTGGTGGGCGGCCGTGTCGTGCAGGCCCGCGAAGCGCAGGTGACGCTGGCAGATGAACCACAGCTCGTCACGGTCGTTCGGCAGGATGAAGTACGCGTCCGACGATTCCGAGGGGTTGTACACGCCCACCACCCGGTACGCGCGGTCCTCGCTGAACCCGCTGGCAAGAGGAAGGGGCTGCGGGGCGCGGGGGCCGCCGAGTTCAACGATTCGCACGAACAGGTGAGGGTGAAAGGCGATCATGCCCCAGCGTGACCCGCCGCGCACGCACGGGAACGGGTGACGGCACACAAGGTCAAGGTTGAGCCAAGCCCGGATGGTGACGCCCTCAAGGGTCCGGCCCGGTTCAGGCATTCCGGGCGGCGCGCACGGCGTCCCGGACGGCGGCACACACGGCCTCCTGCACGAGCGCCACCAGCAGCAGCGGGTCCGCCGGGGGCAGGGTCGCGGCGCTGAGGACGAAGGCGCTGTCGCCGTCCCAGGGCGTGTGGCTGGGGTGGATGACGCGGGCCAGCGCGGCCTGCGCGGCGTCCGCGAGGCGGCGGCACTCGGTCTTGCTCAGGCTGTGTTCGGTGGCCACGGCAATCAGGGTGGTGTTCTGCACGTCGCCCGGCGTGAAGGCCGCCGCGCCCGGCCCGACGCCTGGGCCGGCCAGCACGCCGCCCCGTTCGTCCAGCACGTCCCCGATGGGATTCACGACCGCCAGCGCGCCCACGCGCACACCGTGCCGTTCGATCAGGACGCTGCCCAGACCGCCCGGCACGCCGCCGCCCAGGTACTTTCCGGCGGTCGCGCCGGTCCCGGCCCCGACCAGACCGCGCGGCACCGGGTCGGCGCTGGCGGCGCGGGCGGCGTGTTCGCCCTGCGCCTCGCCGGGGCGGAGGTCCGCGCGGCCCACGCCCAGGTCGTAGATCACGGCGGCCGGGACGAGCGGCACGCGCGCCCAGGGCGTCGGGTGTCCCACGCCGCGTTCCTCCAGCACCCGGACCACGCCGCCCGCCGCACTCAGCCCGAAGGCGCTGCCGCCGGTCAGCAGCAGCGCGTGGACGCGTTCGATCTTCTTGTCCGGCGAGAGCAGCACGCCCTCGCGCGTGCCGGGGCTGGGGCCCAGGAACGATGCGGACGCCACGGCACCCTCCGGGGGGCACAGGATCACGGTGCAGCCGGTGCGGGCCTCGGCGTGGGTCCAGTGGCCCACCTGGAAGCCCGGAATGCCGGTCAGGGTCAGGTTCTCGCTCATGCGTTCCAGCAGAGCACAGGACTCCCGGAAACGACACACCAGAAAAGACACAGTGGCGCCCCGTGAACCGGGGTCACGGGGCGCCTGCTGGCGGGTGGGGTGTGCGGTCAGCCCGCGTCGGGGGTGGGGTCGTGGCGGGTGCGCCACAGGCTCAGCAGGACGCCGCCGCCGAGGATGCCGAGCGTGACGGTCAGGCTGATGGCCGGGTCGACCTTGCCGTAGAACTGCGCGTAGAAGATCTTCGCGCCGATAAACACCAGCACCAGCGCCAGCGCGGGCTTGAGGGCCTCGAAACGGTGGACCATGGCGGCCAGCGCGAAGTACAGGGCGCGCAGTCCCAGGATGGCGAAGATGTTGCTGGTGTACACGATGAACGGGTCCTGCGTGATGGCGAAGATGGCGGGAATGCTGTCCACGGCGAAGATCACGTCCGCAAATTCCACGACCAGCAGCGCCAGCAGCAGCGGCGTGGCGTGCAGGCGCAGGCGGCCACGGGCGTCGGGCAGGCGGGTCAGGAACTTCTGGCCTTCCAGGGTGGGGCTGATGGGCAGGAAGCGGCGCAGGAAGCGCACGACCGGGTGGGCCTGCATGTCCGGGGTCTCGTCGTCGCCGCCGCGCAGCAGTTTGATACCGGTCAGCAGCAGGAACGCGCCGAAGATCCACATGATCCAGTCGAACTGCGTGACGAGCGCGGTGCCCAGGCCGATCATCAGGCCGCGCAGGATGATCACGCCCAGAATCCCCCAGAACAGCACGCGGTGCTGCAGGTGGCGGGGAATGGCGAAGGACGCGAAGATCACGCTGATCACGAACACGTTATCGAGTGCCAGGGCCTTTTCCAGCGCGAAGCCCGTCAGGTACGCCATGCCGCTGGCGGGTCCCAGCGTGGCCCACACCCACCCCCCGAAGGCCAACGCCACGGCGATGTAGAAGGCACTGAGTTTGAGGCTGCTGCCGATGCCGATCACCTGATCCTCGGCCGCCACGCCGGCCGCGTCGGCGCGGCGGCGGCGCAGGCGGTCCAGCACGCCGAGGTCGAAGGCCAGCAGGGCGCCAACGAGGGTGATGAAGACCAGCCACATCCAGGTGGGCTGTCCGAGCCAGGGGGTCATGAGTGCGTCCACGGTGTTCCTCCGGTGGGCGCGGCGCGACTGGGGGGTGACTGGCGGGAGCGACGTGCCGGGAAGACACGAAAACGCCCGGCAGAAACCACGGTTCGCACCGCGTTCCTGCCGGGTCTCTGCCTTTGCTGCTCCTGACCGGGAAACCCTTGGTTTCCGTACTGACGATCAGACGCTCCCTGCCGAGGGGCAGGGCGGCTTACTCCCCCGGATTGACCTTCAGTATCCCGGACGGCTGCGCCACGCGGGTGAGAAGCACGTGAACCCCGCCCCGGGCGGGGCACGTCCCGACAGGCGGGTCAGGGCGTCTTGAGGGCGTACCCGATACCGCGCACCGTGCGGATGATCCCGTACCCGTCGAGGTCGCGCAGCTTGGCGCGCATGTTCGCCATGTGCACGTCCACGACGTTGCTGTTGCTGGGCAGCTCGCCGTTCCAGACCTCGCGCTCTATCTCCTGGCGGGAGTACACGCGGCCCGGCTGGCGGGCCAGGAAGGTCAGCAGGTCGAACTCCTTGGGCGACAGGCGCACCTCGTGCCCGTTGTAGTGGCACAGGCGCTTCTGCGGGTGGATCTCCAGCGGCCCGATCGAGATGACCTCGCCGTGCTGCTGGTGCCGCAGCTGCACCTTCACGCGCGCCACGAGTTCCTCCGGGTGGAAGGGCTTGGTCATGTAATCGTCCGCGCCGGCCTCCAGCAGGTTCACCTTGCGGTCCACGGCGTCCATGGCGGTCAGGATGATGATCGGCACGCTGCTGGTCTTGCGCAGGCGGCGGGCGATCTCCGCGCCGTCGAAGTCCGGCAGCCCCAGATCCAGGATCACCAGGTCGGGGTTGCTCTCGCGGGCGCTGGTCAGGCCGGTCACGCCGTCCGGCGCGGCCAGGACCCGGTACCCGGCCTGCTCGAGTTCGTACTGCACGACGCGGGTGATGTCCGGGTTGTCTTCAATAAGTAGGATGCGTTGCTCCATAGCTGCCTTTTCGTCTCCTCATCCCTGGGGTGTTGCGCGGTCCGGCCGAGCAGGGTCCGTGCGGACCATTGACGGGAACGATCCCGTGCGGATGCAGGTGCACCTGGTTCCGGCCCATCGTAGGGTTCAGACGCGCTCCGTGGGGCCGGAGTGCGGTTTAGGGTCCCTTAACAGCCGGCCGGCGCGTCCCCGCTCCGGCCCGGCACGACAACGTCATCCACCTGCACGTCGTAGCGCAGCAGCAGCGTTTTCAGGCGCTGCGCCGCCCCCAGGGCCAGTTCACGGTCCGCCGGGCGGAACACCAGCGTCAGGCGGGCCGCCACGCCGGGCCGGGGTTCCTGCGCCTGCACCTGAAGCGGCCGCCGGAAGGCCGGATCGTGCATCAGGTCCCGCAGGACCCGCGTGAAGGTCAGTTCGTCCACGCCGCTCAGCGTGAACGCGATGCCCAGCGGCGCCGGTTCCCCGGAAGCCGCCCCAGCCGACGACGGGTCAGTCATGCGCGGCAGCGTAGCGCACCGCCGGGACAGCCGGTCAACCGTGCCGGCCACCGCTGCGAGCCGCAGTGACCGCCGACTAGAATGCCCGGCATGACTGACCTGCCGCCATCCGACGCCGCACCCGACGACCATGCCTTCCCGGACGATTTCGACCTGGACGGTGGCGAGCAGGTGTACATGGAGCACCTGAACGGCGCGGACCTGTACTTCGAGGTGACGGGCGACCCCACCGGCCCCGACGCCCCGGTGGTGTTCCTGCACGGCGGCCCCGGCTACAACAGCTACTCGTTCCAGACGGCGTTCGGGGACCGCCTGCCGCGCGCGGCCGTGTTCCTCGACCAGCGTGGCTGCGGGCGCAGCGGGCCGCTGGAGGACACCGAACAGGGCGCCGACACCCTGGACCTCGACACGCTCGTCGGCGATCTGGAGGCCGTGCGCGACTTCCTGGGCGCCGAACGGATCGTGCCGCTCGGGCACGGCTTCGGGGCGCTGATCGCGCTGGAGTACGCCCGCCGCCACCCCACCCGCACCGCCCGCGTGATCGTCGTGAACCCCTGGGTGCACTACCCGGACCTGGCGCGCACCCTGCTGGAGGAGGCCAGTGCGCGGCGCGGCACGCCCCTGGACGACCCGGCCGCGCGCGTGCGGGCCGGGACGCCCGAGGGGCAGCACGCCCCGGTGGGCGCGGCGCGGATCGAGGCGGCCTTCGAGCTGCTGAACGCCCGCGACCTGCTGAACGCCCTGCAGTTCCGGGACGCCCCCACCCGCATGCGCCTGGAATTCATGGACGCCGAGGGGCAACTCGTGGGCGGCGGCGAGGTCCAGGAGGCACTCGTGAACCAGGGCCTGTGGGAGTTCGAGTACCCGCCGTTCCTGGCGGAGATCCGCCGGCCGGTGTTCGTGATCTCCGGCGCGCACGACCGCACCAGCTACCCCGAGCAGGTGCAGTGGGTCGCGGACCTCGCGGACGGCGACGTGACCGTGCTGGACGCCGCGCACTACCCCTGGCTGGACGACGAGGACGCCTTCGCGCAGGCGCTCGAAGACGCCCTGACCCGCTGAGCGTCCGGGCCTCCGCCCGGCGGCGCGTTCCGTCCGGATTCTCAGACGCGCGCCCGGGCCGGCCCGTATACTCGCGTGTGATGTCATGAAGGGTCTGATTCTTGCCGCCGGGCGCGGCAGCCGCCTGCTGCCCATCAGCGCGACGCGCGCCAAACACGCCGTGTCCGTGGCTGGCGTGTCCATCATCGCGAGGGCCGTGCAGTCCCTGCGGGACGCCGGCATTGACGACATCGGCATCGTGTGCAGCCCGTCAAGCGAGACGGACCTGCGCGACGCCACGCAACAGAGCGGTCACCTGACCTTCATCCGGCAGCGCGAGGCGCTCGGCACCGGGCACGCCGTCCTGAGCGCCCGCGCCTTCCTGGAACACCAACCCACCCTGCTGTACCTGGGCGACAACCTCTTCGAGGACCGCCTGACCCCCCTGATCGGCACGCTGCGCGACGCGGACGCCGTGATCGGCGTGAAACAGGTCCCGAACCCGCAGGCGTACGGCGTGGCCATCGTCAAGAACGGCCGCCTGATCCGCCTGGTCGAGAAACCCCGCAAACCCGAGAGTAACCTCGCCGCGTGCGGCGTGTTCAGCTTCCGGCCCGCGCTGCTCGACCACGTGCAGGACCTGCTGCCCAGCGACCGGGGGGAGATCGAGTTCCCGCAGGCCCTGAGCGCCCTGATGGCGGCCGGCGGGCAGGTCCGCGCCGTGGAATTCACGGGCTTCTGGAGCGACGCCGGCACCCCGGACGACCTGCTGAGCGCCAACACGCACTTCCTGACGCACCTGCAGACCCGCATCGAGGGCCGCGTGGACCGCAGCGTCGTGACCGGACCGGTCGTGATCGAGGCCGGCGCGGCCGTCGAGGACAGCGTCATCACGGGACCCGTCTGGATCGGCCCGCACGCACTGGTACGCGGCGCGACCATCGGCCCGGGCGTCAGCATCGGCGCGCACGCCCGCGTGGACAGCGCCCGCGTGCACGCCAGCCTGATCGACGACTTCGCGCGGGTGCTGCACCCCACCCAGCCGATCTTCCGCAGTCTGATCGGCCGCCACGCCCTCGTCACCGCGCCCAGCGACACCGGCCTGCAGATGGTCATCGGGGACCGCAGCGTCATGCGAATGTAGCGCCGCCCGGCCAGCCGATCGCGCCGGGCAGGAAGCGGGGTGCACGGCACGAACGGCCCGCGCCCACCGATCCTCAACCTTCCCCCATCCGGCCCACACCTGCCAGCCGCGCCACCCGGCGTACGCTGGGCAGCATGACGCAACGTGACGGGCAGGGCGGCGCACCGATCCCCGACACCGCACCGGCGACCCCCGCCGGACGGGGCGAGGTGTTGATCAGCGGTCTGGACACCGGCCCACTCAGCCGGGACCGTGAGAACCTCTCCCCCACCAGCGCCCAGGCCCGCTTCCAGCCACGGCACCCCAGCGAGGAACCCACCGACGAGGACGGCTGATACGGATTCCGTTTGTTTCGTTAACAGATCGGAACACCACCGATCTGTCAACTCCACGTCCGGAACCCGTTTTGCTCCTTCTCTGCGGCGCAGCTCTACGAGTCGCATCCGCTCGGATTGAATGGCCTTGTAAGCCATTCAATCCGAGTCCGTATGAAGCGTCACCGTGCGCTAGAATGCTCCCTGCACGCGCCCCCGACCCCCAGGGACCCGGTGGGCGCAGTTTTCACGTAAGGAGTGTTCAACATGGCCGGTCACAGCAAATGGTCGCAGATCAAGCGCAAGAAAGGCGCGAACGACAAGAAACGCAGCGCGATGTACTCCAAGCACATCCGCGCCATTCAGGCCGCCGTCCGTTCCGGCGGCAGCGGCGACCCCAGCGGCAACCTCAGCCTGAAAAACGCCATCGCCGCCGCCAAGAGCGACACCGTGCCGGTCGACAACATCGAGAACGCCATCAAACGCGCCGTCGGGGCCGGTGAAGGCGCCGCCGAATTCAAGGAAGTCACGTACGAAGGCTACGGCCCCGGCGGGACCGCCATCCTGATCGAGGCACTGACCGACAACGTGAACCGCACCGTCGCCGACATCCGCGCCGTGTTCAACAAACGCGGCGGCAGCCTCGGCACCAGCGGCTCCGTGGCGTGGCAGTTCGAGAAGAAAGGCGTCATCCTCCTGACCGACACCAGCGAACAGGCGCAGGAAACCGCCATCGAACACGGCGCCGAAGACATCCAGGAATCCGAGGAAGGCCTCGCCATCAGCACCGGCCCCAACGACCTGTACGCCGTGCAGGACGCCCTGACCGCCGCCGGGTTCAGCATCGAGAACGCCCAGGTGGACATGGTCCCCAGCAACACCGTCGCCGTCGCCGGTGACGACGCGAAGAAACTGCTCGTCCTGATCGACGCCCTCGAGGAACTCGACGACGTGCAGAACGTCTACAGCAACGCCGACCTCCCCGACGACGAGGAATAAAGGTCGATCGTTGAAAGTTGATGGTTGATGGAGGACACACCCTCTATCAACCATCAACTTTCGACCATCAACCCTCCAGCACCAGGGCCTGGGCGTTGCCGCCGAGGCGGTCCCAGAGGGTGAAGGCGGCGCGGGCGCCGGGGCGGATGATGCCCTCGTCGTCCCAGCCGGCGGCGAGGGCGGGGCCGCGCGTGTGGGCGTGCAGGACGTCGAGTTCGCTCAGCGCCTCGCCGGGCGCGAGGCGAACGCCGCTGTCGTCCACGCGGGTGATCGCGGCGGCGAAGTTCGCGCGGTACTCGGGCGGGGCGACCGGGGCGTCGCTGCCGAACGCGAGGACCGCCCCGGCGTCCCGCAGGGACCGGAAGGCGTAACTGAGGCCCTCCAGGTGCGGCATGAGTTCCCGGATCATGGGGCCGTCCGCCTGGAGGTGGATGGGCTGCACGCTGGCGGTCAGGCCCCGGAAGCGCGGGAGGTCCTCGGCGCGCAGGTGCTGGGCGTGCTCGACGCGCAGGCGGATGCCGCGCGCCCCGGCGTGGGGGCGCAGGCGGTCGTAGGCGTTCAGGACCTCGGTGTTCGCGCGGTCCCCGATGGCGTGCGTGACGGGCGTCAGGCCCAGTTCGATCGCCTCGCGGCCCAGGTCCGCGATGAGGTCCGGCGGGTCCAGCGGCATGCCGGTGCCGGAGCCGTCCGCGAAGCCGGGCGCGTGCAGCCACGCGGTGCGGCTGCCGAGCGCGCCGTCCGCGAAGAACTTCACCCCGCCCCACTGGAACAGGCCGCCGGGCGCGCGGCTCAGGCCCAGC
Source organism: Deinococcus depolymerans (assembly GCF_039522025.1). Taxonomy (NCBI): domain Bacteria; kingdom Thermotogati; phylum Deinococcota; class Deinococci; order Deinococcales; family Deinococcaceae; genus Deinococcus; species Deinococcus depolymerans. The sequence continues at coordinate 93,830 of NZ_BAAADB010000007.1, forward strand.
GCGCGGGCGTGCCCCAGGCGCTCGTGCGGCAGGCACGCCCACACCCGCAGGGGCAGTTCACCCCGCTGCGCGAGGGTCTGCAGCGCCCGGGGCGCCTCGACCGGCTCGAAGGCCATGGTGTGCGCGCTCACGTACCCGCGCGCGGCCAGATCGTCCGCCCCCGCGCGGGCCGCCGCGAGGTACTGCGCCTCGGTCGGGACCGGAATGGCCCGCGCGACCAGATCCGACGCGTGCTCCAGCAGGCACCCGAGCGGCCGCACGATCCGCCCGCCCTCCGGGTCCGGCGTGCCCTCGTGAATCCCGGCCAGTCGCAGCGCCGCACTGTTCGCCCAGCTCAGGTGCAGGTCCCGCGAGTACAGCAGCACCGGGTGGTGCGGGCTGACCTCGTCCAGCAGCGCCGCCGACGGGTACCCACTCAGACCCAGTTCCGACAGCAGGAAGCCCCCACCGCGAATCCAGGTGCCGGGCGGCGTGTTCATCACCCGCTGCGCCACCCGCGCCTGAACCTCCGCGACACTCCGCGCCCCGTGCAGACTCACCTCCGAGAGCGAGAATCCGTACGTGACCAGATGAATGTGCGCCTCCGCCAGCCCCGGCGTCAGCAGCAGGTCCCGGTGATCGAGCACCTGCGCGTGCGGCGCCAGCGCCCCCACCTCCTCCCGCGACCCGGCCGCCAGGACGCGGCCACCCCCGACCAGCACGGCCTGCACCTCCGGCCGGGCGTCGTCGAGCGTCAGGGTGCGGGCGTGAATCACGGTCAGCGGCTGCGTCATGCCCGACAGCCTACGGCACCCACCCCCGCACCCACGGAACGCCGCGCCAGAGCGTCCATCCAGTCAAAACACCCACCCTGATGGGTGCAGCTCCGCCAGTCTGCGCCCTCAGGTGGCCCGCCGTCCTGTTAAACTGGGCGCCATGCCCCGCATCCTCGTGGTGGACGACGACTCTGCCATCCTCAAACTCGTCAGCGTGATCCTCTCCCGCGCCGGGCACGAGGTGCGCACCAGCACCCACCCCGTCGAAGCCCTCGACCTGCTGAAAGTCTTCACGCCGGACCTCGTCATCAGCGACGTGGTCATGCCGTACATGACCGGCCTGGAATTCCTGGAGAAACTCCGCGCGCACGAGCAGCTGTCCGCCATTCCGTTCATGCTGCTCTCCAGCCACGCCGAGCGCGGTGACGTGCGGCGCGGCATGAACCTCGGCGCGGACGACTACCTGCCCAAACCCTTCACGCCGCAGGACCTGACCACCGCCATCGACGCCCGCTTACGCCGCGCCGGCCTGACCCTCCAGGGCGAGAGCGGCATGCAGGCCAAAGGCCTGGGCACCGCGCAGGTCGTCTGGAAAGGCAACGCCGTCTCCTGGGTCAGCCGCAAGGCCCTCGAACTGTTCTTCTACCTGCTGGAACACAAGGAAGTCACCAGCTGGGAGGCCGCCGAGGCCCTCTGGCCCGAAAAGGACGAGGCGCGCGCCAGCAGCCTGTTCCACACCACCCTGCACCGCCTGCGCCGCAGCCTGAGCAACGAGGCCGTCGTCAGCGCCAACCGCCGCTACGCGCTGGCCAGCGACCTGAACCCCGAATACGACGTGCAACGCTTCGAACTGCTCGCCGCGCAGGCCGAACAGGGCAGCCTGGGCCTCGAGGAACTCCGCGAACTCGTCACGCAGTACGGCCACTACCTCCCCGGCACCGACAGCCCCTGGGCCGACGACGTCCGCGCCCGCCTCGAACAGAAGCAACTCAGCCTGCTCGGCGTGGCCGCCCGCGCCGCCACCGAAGCCGGCCGCGACCGCGACGCCGCGCAGTTCCACCAGCGCGCCCTGGCCATCGACCCCATGAGCGAACCCGACTGGCAGGGCCTCGCCCGCGCCCTCGACACCATCGGCGACCCCCGCGCCCGCCTCGCCGCGCAACGAGAAGCGTGGTGGGCCGTCGACCTCGACTGATACGGACTCCGATTGAATGGGCTGTAAAGCCCGTTCAATCCGAGCGAAGCGAGTGGAAGAAAAACGGGTTCCGGACGTGGAGCCGGCAATCCGGTGAAGTTCCGGATTGTTGGCGAAACAAACGGAATCCGTATGACACACCCCAGAGAACAAGCCCGGCCGCCCACGCGCCGGGCCTGCCTCATTTGCGCCCCGCCACCCCTGGACCACCCGGTACGCTAGGTGAACCGGAGGTCACATGTTCGATACCAGAGAGCCAAAGACCGGCCCAGGCCCATCACCCAAGCCCAAAACCCCCACTCCCACCACACCACCCCGCCCACTCAAAGCCAACCAGCAACGCTGGGAACGCACGTTCCGGGGCGCGGCCAAAGGTGTCACCTTCCAGCTGCGCATCATCCGCCGACCCGACGGGCACCTCAGCGCCCGCTACCAGGCCACCCCCGGCAAAGGCAGCGGCTGGCACCTCGAAGGGCAACTCCGCGAAGACAACACCTTCACGCTGAAAGGCACCGAGAACAACGCCGAATTTCAGGGGTCATTAAATGGTTCAGGAGAGTTAATTACCGCCAAATTCAAAAACGAAAAGGACGGAAAGATATTTAGCGTCTCAAGCTTGAAACTTACCCGCATCCTAAGGCCAACAGTTCAAAAAACTAAAATTCCCATTGCTCCGGATGAGATATCCGCGACATCCGTCAGTACAGATATGCCCGCAAAAAATTCCACCGATAGTTCAGGTCCATCCAGCGAGCTTGGCTACGTCTATTCAGCCAATAAAACAGGATTAAAAGGCTTTGACGGAAATGTCGAGATCCAGAGGGCGATCTTGTGGGGGGCCAGCAAACTGTCGATAGATCCAAATGATCTGGCTGCCGTAATTGGCTATGAAACAATGGGCACTTTTTCCCCCCAAGTCGAAAACGCCAAAGCGAAAGCAGAAGGCAGAGAAGGGGCAGTTGGTTTAATTCAGTTTACCAAATCGGATGGAATACCAGCCATCAATCAATTCCTCAAGACTAAGTCTGGAGCCAGCCTGGCACAAGATTTGGAAATAACCATAACTCCAGTTTCCAGAGCAGATCTACTAAAAATGTCACCAATGGAGCAAATGAAGTATGTAGTACTTTACTTCAATATTGAGCTAAACAAGATTAAACCTGGGGAGAATTATGCAGGCCTATATCAAGAAATTCTGGCCCCAGCCCGAGAATCAGAAATCTGGTACGACTCTAGTAAAGCATCAGATAAAGTAAAATACGAAGCGAATCAGCAGTTTGACAATCTACCTAAAGACGGGAAAATCACTCAATTTGAGGCAGCGGGTGAAATTAGACGACAAGGATACGCCGTCAATTATTTCAATAGTACAACCAAATCTCAAAAAAACGCAAGTAAACTCACAGAAAGCAATAGTGGCACCTTAAGCAGTATCAACTCCACAAAAACAAATAGGCCGCAAGAAAATCAAATACCGCAAACCTCCTCAATCGATTCGACAGAAGATAAAATATCAGCATCTATTACAAAGATTTTAAATGATTTTAATTTCACCACTGTGGTAGACTGGACAGAGAATGGCTCCAAAAAGGAGAGGGTTCTCAGGATTAGAACACCGTACTTCATTAATATAGGCGATATGCTTACAATAGTCAAGAAAAATAGATCCCAGATGTCACAATTAGATCGTAAAGCGTTTAGCTTTGCCGATTTTGCAATGCTAGCCGGCAAGGCTAGCCCAGATGACATGAAAGCTTTCACGGATAATCTAGTAAAAGTTAATCCATTCGGTAAACATCCAAAAAACATCACAGCGAGTGACATAACTTCATGGCTCAAGAGGTACGGAATTGGAGTGGATTGCTCCGGATTCGTCACTCAGGCTTTGGACAATGCCACCACAACCCTTACTGGCGTCGACCCAAAGATTGGCAATGAGAACGTCAGAGTCAACACTGGATCAGGTGCTCTGAAAGGAGGACAGGGGGTTTTTGGGAGAGTAATGTCACCCAAGAGCGTCAAAGCTGGAGACACCATGTGGCTTTCTGGACATATCCGCATTGTTATTAAAAGTGGCCCAGCCCCTGACGGCAAAGGCATCCAAATGTTGATTGCAGAGTCCACACCAAATGAGCAGATGCCGGCATCGGCAGCAACTGGTGGAGTTTATCGTATTGGAGTGGATGCATCGATCTGGTATTTTCCAAATCCCGACTCATTCACAAGGAGTGGCGTGAAGAAAAAGATCAATAACTACAATTGGGAGTCAAGCTCCGATGACAAATGGGTGCAACCCAATACTCTGAACATAGAGCAGTTTGTTTTTGGAAGATATAAGCCTTTGGATAAGGCGAGACAGAAATGAGACGGATCACTTGTATTATTTTAATAGCCTTTTCCATCTGTGGCGCCAGTCCATTTACAGATAATCTCAATGCAACTGGATCGAAAACAAAAACACTAAGCAATTCCCAGATCATAATTGGAGATCTGGTCGTTTTAAAAACCAGCATCTTAGTTAATGGTATTTTTAGAGTAAAATACGCGGAAGCAACCCCAAAATACGGCGGGGTCGGGTCGACATATACCGTTGCGCGAATCGCATACTCCATTTCCAACAATAGGCTGGTAGATTTGGTTAATAATTCAGTAAAATTCATTTTTCCGGATCCACAATCACCGAGAATCTCAGATAAAAATATTTCCGAGTGCAGTAAAATACTTGAAAAAAACAATAGTTATTCGAATTCAATTTTATGGATTTCGGGAACAGATTCAATATTAAAAGTCAATTGTGGTGTCAACAGTACCTCATATTTTATAGACGTAATAAGGTACTCTAAATATATAAATGAATCAATTACCGCAGAGACATATACAAAACTAAAAAGCCACATAGCTTTATACCTAATCAAATGATAAATGCACACTGAACCGCGTTGATTTAATCACATATGGTTGATATTGCTTAGAATACTGTTGCAATAGTTATCTTGAGTATCCAGGCAACGAAAGGTGCCTGGGTAGTCCACTCGGCGTGCGCGTGTGCCGTCTGTGTGGCGGGGTGTGTGGTCTGGGTGGGCGCGCTAGACTTTGCGGTATGACTGGTCCGCTTTCTACCGCACAGATTCGCGAGAAGTACCTGCAGTTCTTCGAGAGTAAGGGGCATCTGCGTCTGCCGAGTTACAGCACGGTCGCGCCGGATCCGACGACGCTGTTCACGGTGGCGGGCATGCAGCCGTTCAAGGAGCAGTTCATGGGTGCGCCGGCCGTGTTCGACGGCGTGGCGAACAGGCGTGTGACGACGGCGCAGAAGTGCCTGCGGATCGGGGATATCGAGAACGTGGGGCGGACGCTGCGGCACTGCTCGCTGCTGGAGATGCTGGGGAACTTCTCCTTCGGGGATTACTTCAAGCAGGAGTCGCTGACGTGGGCGTGGGAGTTTCTGACCAGCCCGGAGTGGCTGGGTCTGGACCGGGCGCGGCTGTACGTGACGATCTACGAGGAGGACGAGGAGGCGTTCCGCATCTGGACCGAGGTGAACGGGCTGCCGGCCGATCACATCCTGCGGTTCGGGGCGGATGAGAACTTCTGGCCGGCGGACGCGCCGAAGGAGGGTCCGAACGGGCCGTGCGGGCCGTGCAGCGAGATCTTCTATGACCGCGGGCCGAAGTACGGGAACGACACCTGGGCGGAGTACGCCGAGACCCGTGAGAGCGCGCGGTTCCTGGAGATCTGGAACAACGTGTTCCCGCAGTTCGACCGTCAGGATCCGCTGCCGGACGGCACGCCGGTCCTGAAGGACCTGCCCTTCAAGAACATCGATACCGGCATGGGTCTGGAGCGCATCGCGACTGTGGTGCAGGACGTGTACGATTTCTACAGCAACGACGTGTTCGCGCCGATCGTGGCGAGGGTCGCCGAGATGAGCGGGCAGCCGTACGAGGGGCCGCAGAGTGTGTCTCACCGCGTGGTGGCCGAGCACATCCGCAGCGTGAGCATGGTGATCGCGGACGGCAGCGTGCCCAGCAACACGGGGCGCGGGTACGTGGTGCGCAAGATCCTGCGCCGCGCGTGCCGTCACGCGTACCTGCTGGGCCTGCGTGAGCCGAGCCTGTTCAAGCTCGTGCCGATCGTGGTGGACCGCATGGGCGACGCGTACCCGGAACTGCGGGAGAATCAGGCGAAGGTCGAGGCGACCGTGCGGGCCGAGGAGGAGAGCTTCCTGCGGACGCTGGAGGGCGGCATTCAGCGCCTGGGCAGGCTGCTGAGCGGCATGGAGAGGGGCGCGACGCTGTCCGGCAACGACGCGTTCGTGCTGTACGACACGTACGGGTTCCCGGTGGACCTGACGAAGGAGATCGCCGAGGAGTACGGGATCACGGTGGACGAGGCCGGGTACGCGGAGAGCCTGGAGAACGCGCAGAACCTCGCGCGGGCGGGCAGCAAGTACGGGAAGAGCGAACTGTTCGGCGGGAATATGGAGGCGCTGGACGGCCTCTCCCCCACTGTGTTCGTCGGGTATGACGACCTGCAGGCGGACGGCGAGGTCGTGGCGCTGGTCGGGGCGGGCGAGCGCCTGAAGCACCTGCCGGCCGGGTCGGAGGCGACGGTGGTGCTGTCCCGCACGCCGTTCTACGCCGAGGGTGGCGGCGAGGTGGGTGACACCGGACGCCTCGAGTGGGACGGGGGCGCCGGCGTGGTGCGGGACACCCGCAAGACGCCGCAGGGCGTGTTCCTGCATGACGTGCTGGTCGAGTCCGGCGAGCTGAGGGAGGGCGTGAGTGTGCGCGCGGTCGTGTCGGGCGAGCGGCTGGCCATCCAGCGGCACCACACGGCCACGCACCTGCTGCAGTCGGCGCTGCGGGCCGTGCTGGGGAGCGGCGTGCAGCAGAAGGGGTCGCTGGTGGCGGCCGACCGGCTGCGCTTCGACTTCTCGCACGGCGCGGCCCTGAGTGCCGATGAGATCGCGGCGGTCGAGGCCCTGGTGAGCCGCTGGGTGAGCGCGAACTTCGCGGTCACGTGGCAGGAGATGCCCATTGCGGACGCGAAGGCGGCGGGCGCGACCGCGCTGTTCGGCGAGAAGTACGGCGAGACGGTGCGGGTCGTGCGCGTGGGCGGCAGCGTGGAGTACGCGGGGCAGACCGTCAGCTCCATGGAACTGTGCGGCGGCGCGCACGTGACCCGCACCGGCGACATCGGCGCGTTCGTGATCCTGAGTGACGAGAACGTGGCGGCCGGGGTGCGCCGCGTGGAAGCCCTGGCGGGCGAGCAGGCCACCGCGTGGGTGCGCGAGCGCCTGAACGCTGCCGCGCGGGCCGCCGCGCTGCTGAACACCAGCCCCGATGGTCTGGAGGCCCGCGTGACCGGCCTGCAGACGCAGCTGAAGGCCGCCGAGAAGGAAACCGTGACCGTCCGCCGTCAGCTGGCCGAGGCGCAGATGGGCGGCGGCGCCGGCGGGGCCGCGCAGACCCGCGAGCTGGGCGGGTTCAGGGTCGCCGCGCTGAAACTCTCGGGCATCGAGGGCAACGAGCTGCGCGGCGCGGCCGACAAACTGCTCGACCAGAGCGGCGCGGACATGGTCGTCCTGGCGGGCGACAAGGGCCTGGTCGTGAAGGCCACCAGGGACGCCGTGACGCGCGGCGCGCACGCCGGGCAGCTGATCGGCAAGCTCGCCGCGGCGGGCGGAGGCAGGGGCGGCGGCCGCCCCGACATGGCCCAGGCGGGCGTGACGGATGCCGACGCGGCGCTGGGGGCGCTGGACACGGCGTTCTGAGGCCATGAAGCGGAAGGTGGGGCGTCCTGACCGGCACGCCCCACCTTCCGCTCTGTGTGGTCGGGGAGTGTCAATCCTGTTCCTGTCCGCTGTTCCCGAGGAGTTCCCCGACGCGCACGCCGCCCAGGCGTTTCTCGACGTAGGCGAGGTCGCGTTGAAGGTCGCGGCGCAGGGCGCGGGCATCCTTCAGTTCGCGTTCGGCAGTGGTGATGCGGGCGCTGAGCACGTCCAGCTGTCCGCTGAGGTCGCGGCGCAGGTCGTTCAGGGCTCCTTCGGTGAGGACCTGACGGCCGTCCGGGTCGAGTTCGAGCGGCTGGCTGAACGTGGCCCCGATGGTGCCGAGGCTCAGGCCCAGGGCGCGCATGCGGCGGATGCGTTCCAGCCGCGCGACGTCCGCCTCGCTGTACAGGCGGTAGCGGCTGTCCGTGCGCTGCGGGGTCACGAGGCCCAGTTCCTCGTAGTACTTCAGGGTGCGCAGGGTCAGGCCCAGGCGGGCGGCGACCTCGCCCACGCGGTGGCGGGGCGTGTCGTCCGGGGTGGGTGGCGGGGTGGGTGCGGCGGGGTCGGTCACGGGTGCCTCCAGGGGGTGCCTCCAGGGTAAGGGGTGGCGGCCGCCCCGAGGGGGCGGGTTCCCGCGCGGGCAGGAACTCGCCCCCCTCCCGGGGTGAGGCTCAGTGAACGTGTGGGTCGGTGGCGCGGCCGGTGTCGATGCGGCGGCCCATGACGGCGACCAGCAGGGCGGCGATGGCGACGGCGGCGGCCCCGACGGCGTAGGGGACGGGCGCGCCGAGGTGTTCGGCGATCAGGCCGCTGCTGACGGGCGCGGCGGCCGCGCCGAGCCAGCGCAGGAAGTTGTACGCGCTGATGCTGACGGCGCGGGGCAGGTGGCCGACCTCGACGCTGAGGGTGGTGAGGGTGGCGTTCATCAGGCCGAACAGCGTGCCGCTGACGACGACCAGGGCGACCTTGACGCCCACGGAGAAGGGCGCGAAGCCCAGCAGCGCGAACAGGACGGTCAGGCCGAGCAGGGAGGCCAGGACGATGTGGCTGGCCCGGCGGGTGTGCAGCAGGTGTCCGGCGATCCTGGTGCTGCCCAGGCCGAGCAGCAGGCCCCAGCCGAAGAAGGTCAGGCCCAGGCCCAGGGTGTTCAGGTGCAGGAACAGTGGGGTGTAGCCCAGCAGCAGGAAGAACCCGAAGTAGTACAGCAGACCGGTGACGCCCACGGCGAGGAAGGCGGGGTTGGTGTACGCGCGGAACACGTCGCTGATGGGGCGGGCGGGGTCGCGGGTTTCGGGAACGCGGACCAGGGTGGCGACGGCGATCAGGGCGAGGATCATCAGGCCGGCCGCACCGAAGAACGGGTAGCGCCACGAGTGGCTGCCCAGCACGCCGCCCAGCAGCGGTCCCATGCTCATGCCCAGGCCGATGGCGGCCTCGTAGCGCATGATGGCCCGCTCGGCGTGGCCGATCAGGGCGAGCAGCAGCACCAGGGCGGTGGGGGTGAACAGGGCGCTGCCCAGGCCCCACCCGCCCCGGAAGACGGCCAGCGCGGGGATGCTGCCGCTGAGTCCGCAGGCGAGGGCGAACGCGGCGATCAGGGCGAGGCCGATCAGGGCGACGCGGCGGCGGCCGAGGCGGGCGCCGATGTTCCCGGCGAACAGGGTCATGACGGCCATGACGCCCAGGTAGGTGGTGAACAGCAGTTCGACCTGGGTGGGGGTCGCGCCGAGCTGGTGGCCGATCTCGGGGAGGATCGGGTCGACGACGCCGATGCCCATGAAGGCGATCAGGCAGGCGGCGGTGATGGCCCATCCGGCGAGGGTGCGGCGGGCGTCCAGCGATTCTGTGCTGGTGGCAGGGCGAGGAAGCGAAGGGGTTGACATAAACCTGAACGTATACGTACAGGTTGTGGCCGTGTGTGATCCGGACTGCCTGTTGTCACTTCCACCGGAACGCCCCCCGTCCTCACCGCCGTCCGGCGAGCGCCTTCCACAGGTCCGCCTCCCACTCGCGGGCCAGGACCGGGAACACGCCCGCTCACGCGCCGCCGGTCGGGAAGGCCGCCAGCCACAGGGCGGTGACGCCCAGTCGTCGCAGCGCGCGTCGTCGGTGGACCCGGCGGTCCGGCGCCGTCACGGGCTGTCCGGGGGCCGGAGGCAGTCGAGGATCAGGCTGGTGAATCCCGGTACGCCCACACCCGCCCGGAACGCCGCGTTGCGGTGATCCAGGTGACGGCTGCGGTAGATGGGGCCATCCCGCACATCCCAGTCCGCGCCGTGGAAGGCGTGGGCAGCGTCCCACCATTCCAGGGGCTGCACGTCGAAACCCGCCTGCGTGAACACGGGCGTCAGGGTCTCCAGCGTGTACAGCACCCGGTGGTCGTGCGCGGGGCCGGGGCCGTTCACGGCGACCACCCGCTGGTACGCCGGGTCCGGGTGATTCCCGTCCGGCACGGCGACGCGCAGCCGGCCGCCGGGCTTCAGGTACGCGTGGACCAGCCGCGCGGCGCGCTCGCCCTCCTCCACCGTCAGGTGCTCCCAGACGTGCTCGCACAGGAACGCGTCGGCCTGCCGGTCCCCGAAGTACGCGGCGAAGGTGGCAGGCTCCAGCAGGTCAAGGTCGGTCTGCTGGGCGGGTGTCCAGCCGTCCCAGCGCTGCTCTCCGGCCCCGATCATGACCCGCAGCGGCGCGGGCATCACAGATTCAGCTCTGTGCGCTGCGCCCGCGTCATGCCACGCACGACGAGCGCGTGACTGCCCACGATCAGTTCGTGCAGCAGCCCGTCCGGCACGCGGCCGTCCAGGGTGACGGTGATCCAGTGGCGTTTGTTCAGGTGGTAACCGGGGGTGATCGCCGGGAACGCGGCGCGCAGTTCCTCGCCGCGTTCCGGCGTGACCTTCAGGGACACCGTGACCGGGTCGCCCTGCACGTCGGTCAGGGCGTACATCTTCGCGCCCGCCCCGCCCACCTTGAACACCAGGGTGGTCGGGTCGAACGGGAAGGTCTCGTGCGAGTGCGGCAGCGCGGCGCACGCCGCCCGGAGTTCCGTGATGGAGTGCATGACCGCAGGATACCGGTCAGCTTTCCGTGTCCGGGTCGAGTCCCTCGGCGGTGTCCAGCGCCATGTTCGCCTCGGTCATGCTGGCGTCCGCGCCGCCGATCAGCGCCTCGACCTCACGGGCGCTCAGGGCGTCCCCGGACGGTGCCGGCACGGCCGGGGCGGGCGGCAGGTCCGCCGGGGCGGGGCCCTGATCGGCCGGGCGGTGTTCCGGCGCGGGGGTCGGGTGGGGGGCCAGGGCGGGGTTCAGGCCGGGCGCGTCGTCGGGGGTCATGCCCCAGGGTGCGCCCCGCGTGGCGGGAACGGCTGATGATCTCCTCAAGGAACCGTGATGAACTGCCGGGCGTGCGCTTCCCTGCCCTGCCCCTGCTGCTTCCGCTCCTGCTCTCGGCCGCCCCTGTTTCGCCGGCCCTGCCCGGCCCCGTCCGCGTGGCGATCCTCAGCGATTTCAACGGACCGTACGGCAGCACCACGTACCCGCCGGCGCTGGGCCGCAGCGTGGCACGCATCGTGAACGACTGGCGGCCCGACGCGGTCCTGTCGGCCGGTGACGTGATCGCCGGGCAGAAGGCGTCCCTGACGGACGCGCAGGTGCGGGCCATGTGGGCGGCGTTCGACCGGGACGTGCGCGCGCCGCTGAGCCGCGCCGGGATTCCGTTCGCGTTCACGCCCGGCAACCACGACGCCTCGCTGCCCCGCGACCGCCGCGAGGCGCGCAGGTACTGGCAGGCGCACCCGCCCGCGCTGACGTTCGTGGACCGCGCGGACTTCCCGTTTCGCGGCAGTTTCACGCTGGGGGGCGGGACGGTGTTCGTGGCGACCCTGGACGCGGCGGGGCCGGTCGTGGACGCCGGGCAGCGGGCGTGGCTGGCCGCGCAGCTCGCCTCGGCCCCCGCCCGCGCCGCCGGCATCCGGCTGGTCGTGGGGCACCTGCCGCTCGCGGGCGTCAGTGAGGGCAAGAACCGCGCGGGCGAGGTCATCCGGGACGCCGGGCCCCTGCGGCAGGTCATGCAGCGGGGGCAGGTGCTGGCGTACGTCAGCGGGCATCACGCGGCGTACTACCCCGCACAGCTCGGCGGCCTGAACGTCCTCGCCAGCGGCGGCATCGGCGGGCGCGACTACGTGGGACACCCCGGCACCGCCCGCAGCGCCGTCACCCTGCTGACCCTGCACCCCGCCACGGGCCGAGCGACCTTCCAGACGGTGGACGCGGACACCGGCCAGTCCATTCAGGCCAGCAGCCTGCCCGCCCGCCTGGACGGCCTGGGCGGCCCGCTGAACCGCGTGAACGACTTCCGGTGAGGCAGGCGGCACGAGAACACCGCCCGCCTCCACCCGGTCAGGGCAGGGGCGGCCGGTCGGCGGGCGTGCTTATACGGATTCCGTTTATTTCGTTGACAACCCGGGAGGGCGCCGGGTTGCCAACTCCACGTCCGGAACCCGCTTTGCTCCTACTCGCTCTGCTGCGCAGCTCTACGAGTCCGCTCGGATTGAACGGTCTTTGCAGCCCATTCAATCGGAGGCCGTATTACTGTTTGGGCATCAGGTGGTACAGCTCCAGGCCGCGCGCGGTGCGGTCCTTGAAGCCTTTCCAGTAGGTGTCGTCGGCCCTGGGGGTGCCGTCGGCGTTGCGGCTGTACTTCGCGTTGTTGGAGACGGGGACCGGCACGTTCAGGTACTCGGCGGCGCTCTGGTCGCCCTTGAGTTTCAGGTTCAGGAACGCCGTCACGAAGTGCTGGTTGATGTTGTTCAGGCGGGCGCTGTCCCAGGCGGGTTCGGCGTAGTGCATGTAATCACCGAAGGAGGCGAAGGATTCGGCGGGCGCGGGGTTCGGCGCGACGTTGTGCAGGGCGTTCTGGTACACCAGCATGTAGCGTTCGGCGTTCACGGCGTTCTCGAACAGGGGTTTGACACCGCCCTCGTAGTGGGACACGTCGTCGCGGTCGCCCACGACGAACAGGGTGGGCACCTTGAGGTTCTGCAGGCCGGCGTCCTCCCAGAAGCCGTACTTGCCGCCGAAGTTCACGCCGATGCCGCGCACGGCGGCGTCCCCGCCCCAGGGAGCGAAGGCGACGACGGCCTTGATGCGCGGGTCCACCTGGTAGTTCCCGGCCTGACGCGCGGCGAAGCCCTTGCCGGGAACCAGGGGCGCCATCTGCGGGCCGTACCCGGCGCCGGCGGCGTTCAGGGCGCCGTACCCGCCCATGGAGTACCCGACGATGGCGGTCCGGTCGGCGTCCACGACGCCGCTGAGGGGCGAGCCGCTGCCCGCCGCGCCCAGGCGGGCCATCTCGCTGATGACGAAGTTGTCGTCCAGCGCGCGGTTCAGCAGGGTGCTGGCGAAGGCGGCGCGGTTGCCGTGGGTGCTGTCGGTGTGGTCGATGGCCACCACGACGTAGCCCTTGCTGGCGAGGTTCTCGGCGAGGTAGGTCATCAGGACGCGGCTGCCGGCGTACCCGTGCGAGAGGATCACGAGCGGGAAGGCCTCTCCCTTCAGGGGGGGGGCGGCGCGGTTGGCGCGGCCGCGCGTCAGGAAGGGTTTGTCGGGGGCGCTGCCCAGCACGTCGCTGTAGGTGGTCAGGCCGCTGCCGCTGCGGCCGGCGGTGGGGTACCAGACTTCGACGGTCAGGGGGCGGTCGTAGGTGGGCACGACGCCGTCCCTGGCATTCACGATGTCCTGCTGGCCGGGGTTGACGAGGTTCAGGGTGCGCACGCCCACGGCGTACTGGCCGCGCGCGGCAAGTTCGGGCGCGTCGGGGCGCAGGTCACCGGGAACCGTCAGGGAGGTGCTGAGCGGCGCGGGCAGCGGCGAGGCGGGCGGGGCCGGGGTGGTCTGGGCGTGCGCGGCGGGCAGGGTCAGCAGGGCAAGGGACAGGAGCAGGCGGGGTGGGTTCATGGTTGCAGCCTCCACAGGCAGTCCGGGCCGCGCAGGCAAGGCGCCCGGTGCGGAAGGGACCGTCCACTGGTTTGTGATTCAAAGCGCAGCATACTCTGTTCCTGATTCGTCAGCGGTCCGTCAGGGGGCCGGTCGGTGCAGGCACGTCCAGACAACAGAAAAACCCCCGCGCGGGGCGGGGGTGGGGCGCGGAGTGCGGGTCAGCTTTCGCTGTAGGTCTTCTCGATGGGCATGCCCACGGCGTTGCCCCACTCGGTCCAGCTGCCGTCGTAGTTGCGCACGTTCGGGTAGCCCAGCAGTTCGCGCAGCACGAACCAGCTGTGGCTGCTGCGTTCGGCGATGCGGCAGTACGCGATGACTTCCTTGTCGGCGGTGACGCCCTCCCCCTCGTACAGGGCCTTGAGTTCGTCGGCGCTCTTGAAGGTGCCGTCCTCGTTGGTGGCTTTCGCCCAGGGAATGGAGCGCGCGCCGGGAATGTGGCCGCCGCGCAGCACGCCTTCTTGCGGGTAGTTGGCCATGTGCGTGACCTTGCCGCTGAACTCGTCGGGGCTGCGCACGTCGACCAGGGCGCCCTTGCCGTCCTGCACGGCTTTCAGGTGGGCCTTGACCTCGTCGCGGTAGGCGCGGAGGCTGTCGTCGCGGGTCAGGGCGGGGTACTCGCTGGGCTGCACGGGGGTGACGTCGGTGGTGGTCTCGCGGCCCTCGGCCATCCACTTCTGGCGGCCGCCGTTCATGAGTTTCAGGTTCTTCACGCCGCTGTAGCTCAGGAACCAGTAGGCGTAGCTGGCCCACCAGTTGCTCTTGTCGCCGTACAGGATGATCTGGTCGTCGGCTCGGATGCCCAGGCGGCCCAGCAGTTCGCTGACCTTGTCGGGCGTGATGAAGTCACGTTCGACCGGGTGCCACAGGTCGGTCTGCCAGTCGAGTTTCACGGCGCCGGGGATGTGGCCGGTGTCGTACAGCAGGATGTCCTCGTCGACCTCGATCAGGCGGATGCCGTCCTTGTTCAGGTTCTGCGCGACCCAGTCGGTGCTGACCAGTACGTCTTTTGCGTATTCCATGTGGGGTGCCTCCTGTGGCGGGTATGGGGGGTGACGCTCGGGTTTGCCCACCGATTGTACCCCCCGCCAGCATCAATTGACAAAAGAGGTCAACTGGACAGGGCCACCCAATCCCGCCCCCCGGCCAGCGCTACAGTACCCGCATGAGCGACAGCGCCCCCGCCCCCCTGCCCGAGAAGCTCCAGAGCATCGTCAGCATGTTCCGCAGCGCCCCCAAGGCCCTGCGCCTCCAGGCCCTGCTGGAATACAGCAAGAAACTGCCGGGCCTGCCCGAGAAGTACGTCGAGCACCCGGAATTCCTGCAACCCGTCCCGGAATGCACCAGCCCCTTCTTCCTGGTCACCGAACGCGACGACGCGGGCGGCGTGAACCTGTACTTCAAGGTGCCGGAGGAAGCCCCCACCGTGCGCGGCTACGCCGGCATCCTGCACGAGGCCCTCAGCGGCGCCACGCCCGACGAGATCCTGAGCGTCCCCGACCAGTTCTACATGGACATGGGCCTGACCGAACTGATCACCCCCATGCGCCTGCGCGGCATGGGCGCCATCCTGATGCGCCTGAAGAACGACGTGCGCGAACACGCCCAGGCGTAAACCAAAGACCCACCCCGCAACGGCTCCCAGCCGGTGCGCCGGCCCCGTTCAGTCCCCGGGCAGCGCGGCGTCCAGCAGCAGGACGCTCAGACCCAACCCCAGGCCGTAGGCGACGTGCGCGCCGAGGCGGTTGGCATGCCCGCGCGCCGGACTGCCGGCCGGGCCGTCCTGCAGGCCCAGCAGCGGCACGAGCCCCTCGTCGATCAGCGCCCACAGGCCCACGCCGAACGCCGCGCCTTTCAGGGGATTGCCGCGCCCGGCCAGCGCGCCGTACAGGCCGCCGCTGACCGCGCCCATGCCCCAGTGGACGGCCTCGCTGAGGGCCGCGCGGGTCTGCCTGCCCGGCGCGTGCCCGGCCACGCCCTCGTAGGCGAGGCGGCCCAGGGCGGCGGTGCTGCTCTCGCCGGGTTCGTGCACCTGCCCGAGCGGGGCGATGGAGTGCGCGTCGGGTTTCGGTTTCTGATCCTGGCCGCCCCCGTCGCTTTCATCCCCTTCGCTGCTGCCCTCGACCAGCGGCGCGGCGCGGGTCCAGTACTGGCCCATGGCGAGGGTCCCGGCGGCGCCGCCGACAAGGCCGATCAGAATGCTGCGGTAGGTGCTGTGACGGTGACTCATGCCGCCCACCGTACGCAGTGGGGGGCCGCGCGACTGCCGCGCGGCCCCCAGAGTGAAGGTTTCCCCGCTGTTGTCCCAGCGGTCCCTGAACGCGGGTCAGCCCAGCTGACTGACTTCCCGTTCCGGCAGGCCGGCGTGGTGGGCGGCCCGCAGCGCCGCGAGCGCCTGTCCGCGGTGGCTGATGGCGCGTTTCTCGGCGACGGTCATCTCGGCCAGGGTGCGGGTGTCGCCGTCCGGCACGAACAGCGGGTCGTACCCGAAGCCGTTCTCGCCGCGCGGCCCCTCGAGGAGCGTGCCGGGCAGTTCGCCGCGGTACGTCTCGAGGTGCCCGTCCGGGTACGCCAGGATGATCACGGACACGAACTTCGCGCGGCGGTTCTTCTGTCCGCGCAGACGCTCGAGCAGGAACACGTTGCGTTCCGTGTCGCTGTCCACGTTGCCGTAGCGGGCGCTGTACACGCCGGGTTCCCCGCCGAGCGCCTCGACCTCGATGCCGCTGTCGTCGGCCAGGGCCGGCAGGTTCAGCATGTGCGCGGCGGCGCAGGCTTTCAGGGCGGCGTTCTCCTCGTAGGTCGAGCCGGTCTCCTCGGGCAGGGGCAGGCCGCCCAGGTCCTGCAGCGCCCACCCGAGCCCGCCGAGCGCCTCCTCGATCTCCCGGACCTTGCCCTTGTTCCCGGTCGCCACGACCACCCGCATCCCTGCCCCGTCACTCATCACGCCCGCAAGTCTAGAGGATTCCTCTCACACCCGCGTGAACATCCCCACCGGCAGGAGCGGCGTGACTGGCCGGCCACCCCCCCCCGGGCGGGGGCGTGCGGATCAGTGGGCGCCGGCCATGGCGGCGACCAGCCGGTCCTGCGCGGCCCGCAGGGTCAGGATGGACGTGTCCTCGGGGCCGTTCATCAGGACCGCGAAGGCCAGGGTGCGGCCGCTGTGGCCCGTCACGTACCCGGCCAGGGCGCTGACGCCGGGCAGCGTGCCGGTCTTGGCGCGCACGTCCAGGTTCAGGCCGCGCATCCGCAGCGCCAGCGTGCCGCCGCGGCCGTCGTGCGCGGGCACGGCCTCCCCCGTTCCGGCCTGCGGGAGCGCCTCGATGAACGCGTTGCCCCGGCTGCGGTACAGCGCGGCGGGCAGCAGCGCGCCCGGTCCGGCGCGGCGGGCGGCGATCTGCGCGGCGGGTGTGGGGAACGGCAGGTCGTGCATGACGGTCAGCAGGGTAACCAGCGTGCGGGGGCTCAGGCGGGACTCGCGGCTCAGGCCGCTGCCGTCCGCGAGGCGCAGGCCGCCGAGGTCCACGCCGATCTGCCGCAGGAACGCCCGTTCGCGGGCCAGGGCGCCGCGCAGGGTGCCGTTCCCGCCGGGCGGGTGCGCCAGGGTGGCGAGCAGTTCCTCGGCCAGCAGGTTGTCGCTGGGACGCAGCGTGCGGGCCAGCACCGTGAACGGTGAGCCGCTGCGGACACTGGCGATTCCCTGTTCCGGACGGCGACCGACCGGCACGGGCGGAGCGGGTTGGGTCGGGGCGTCGGCCGTGGAGGGCGGCAGGTAGGGAGTGAACGGCGCGGCGGCGCCCGGCGTGTCCGACTGCACCGTCACGCCCGCCAGGCGTAGCTGCGCGATCAGCGCCGCGCCCAGGCGGGCCCGGGCGGCGGCCGCGTCCACCGGGGGGCGGTCATGCCAGTCGGCCAGGCGCAGGGCGGTCACGGGGACGCCCAGCGGCAGGGACGCGAAACCCGCGGAGGTCAGGGTCGCGTCGTCCAGGCGCACCTCGCCCACCGAGCGCAGCCCACGCGCCCGCGCCTGCTGCGCCAGCGCCCTCAGGCTGTACGGGCCGCGGTCCACGCTGAGCAGCGGGTCGCCGCTGCCGCGCAGCGTGAGGGCCTTCACGGCCGGGCGGCCCACCTGCGCGGCCGGGACGGTCAGTTCGGCCGTCCATTCGCCGTCCGCGCCGCCCCGCTCGGTCAGGACGGCCGCCGCCGTGATCAGCTTGGTGGTGCTGGCCGGAATGAACGGCTCGTCGGCCGCCTGCGCTTCGAGGACCGGGCCGCCGCCCACCTCGCGCAGCAGCACGCCCACGCGCACCCCGGCCGGCAGGTCCCGCAGCGCGGCGCGTGAGGGCCCGCTCAGGCCCGGTTCGCGGGTCATGTGCAGCGCCGGCTGCGCCCCACGGGTCCGTACCGCTGCGGCCGGCGCGGGCGGGACCGGCGCGGCTGGCGTCTGCAGCGCTGGCGTCTGCACGGAGGCAGCCTGCGGGGAGGCGGCCTGCGGGACCTGCGCGCTGGCCGGGAGCAGCAGGAGGAGCAGCAGGCGGCGCATGACCGGCAGGATAGCGGCCCGGGCGGGGCGGATGGTACCGGCCGGCGCGGCCCGCCCATACGGACGGCCGTCTGTTTCGCCCTCAGCCCGGAATCACACCGGGTTGCGAACGCCACGCCCGGCAGTCCGCTCTGCGCCTCCCTGCATCCGCTCGGGTGGAACGGTTCTCGCCACCCGACCGGAGTCCGGATCACATCACGCTGTCACTCTCGCGCAGCAGGATGGGCGCCTCGAAGGCGGCGGGCAGCCACGCCTCCTGCGCGTGAATCGCCTGGGGCGGGCAGGAGCGCAGGCAGGCCATGCACCCCGTGCAGGCCGCGAGGTTCAGCAGCAGCCGCACGCCCCCGTCGGGCTGCAGGTCGCGCGTGATGGCGTCGGTGGGGCACACGTTCGCGCACACCGGGCAGTCGATGCAGGTATCGTCCACCAGCGGGGCGGGCCAGTGCAGGCCCACCCCGGCGGGCGGGGCGGGTTTCAGGGTCCGGGCGCGCCACTGCCATTCCTGCGGCGTGCGGTCCTCGGGCACGCTCCAGTCCACGAACGGCAGCGGACTTTCCGGGATGCTCTGCGCGACCTGCTGCCCGGCCGCGCGGAACATCGCGCCGAACGCGCCGCGCCGCGAGACCTTCAGGGCGCGGCCGGCGTCGTCCGGCGTGACCGCGCGGACCGTGACCTGCGCGGGGTGGCCGGTGGGCGCACGCAGGCGCTGCGTTTCCTCCAGCACCCGCGTCAGGCGGGCGGGCACGTCGGGCGCGCCGACCGCGCAGGTATCGCAGGCCCCGTGAATCAGGGTCAGCGGGGTGTTCCACGCGCCGGCCGCCGAGAGCAGCGCCGGGGTCACGCGCCCCAGGCAGGGCAGGCTGGGACCGCCGGCCCCGCTCTGCGAGCAGGTCAGGCTGGCGTCCTGCGCCGGGCGGCCCGGCTGGGACTGCTGGTCTTTCACGCTCTGCAGCGTGGGCAGCAGGTTGTACTCCAGCGCGCCCGTCGGGCAGACCTGCACGCAGATCCCGCAGCCGGTGCAGAGGTCCGGGTCGATCTGAATGCTGGCCCCGAGCATTCCGACGTTGATGGCGTCGTGCGGGCAGGCGGCGTGACAGGCGTCGCAGCCGCCGACCGCCTGCCGTTCCAGCAGGCAGCGGGGCGGCGTGAACCGCGGAACGTGATTCCCGGAATCATCCAGGCGGGCCAGAACACCTTGCAGCATGGCCGGAGTCTACGCGCCGGAGCGGCCGTCCGGGCGGGTCGGGACGCGCCGCGTGATGAACAGCACGCCCGCCAGCCCCACCAGCACCCAGGCGACCTGCCCCGCCAGCACCGGAATGCGGCCCACGCTGAACCCCACCGCCAGCGTGATGCACAGGCACGCGGCCCACTTGGCACGCCGCGGCATGCCCAGGCCGGCGCGGTAGTCGCGGATCAGGTCGCCCACGACCGGCCGGGACAGCAGCCACGCCTCCCAGCGCGGATCGCCGCGTGAAAAGCAGGTGGCCGCCAGGATGAACCACACCGTCCCTGGAAAGCCCGGCAGGAGCAGGCCCAGCACGCCCAGGCCGCAGAGCACGAAGCCCAGCGCGACCCACAGGGGCCGCGCCGGGGTGGGGGAAGGAGAGCGGGACATGCGTTCAGGGTAGCGCCGGGGGCCCGCAGGAAGGGCCAGGCGGCCACGTCCCCGGCCCGCACGCCCGGGCGTCAGGCCGGGTCGTGCGCGTCGGGGGGAAGGATCAGGATGCCGTCCTCGTCGGCGCTGATCCGGTCGCCGGGGTGGATGGTGACGCCCGCGAAGGTGACGGGCACGTCCCGCTCGCCGCCCGGCTGCTTGCCGCTGCGGCGTGGGTGGGCGGCCAGCGCGCGGATGCCGAGGTTCAGGCCCTGCAGTTCGGCGGTGTCGCGCACGCAGCCGTTCACGATCACGCCCGCCCAGCCGCCGCGCTCGCCCAGTTCCCCGAGTTGCCCGCCCAGCAGCGCGCAGTTCAGGCTGCCGCCGCCGTCCACGACGAGTACGCGGCCCTCGCCGGGGGTGGACAGGGTCTCGCGGACCAGCGGGTTGTTCTCGTGGACGCGCAGCGTGACGGCCCGGCCCGTGAAGCGCGGGCGGCCTCCGAATTCCCGGAACAGCGGCGCGACCACCGGCGCGTCCGGATACAGGTCACTCAGGTCGGTGGTGGGCAGGTCGGCCAGCGGCAGGTGCTGCGGCCCTTCCGGGTTGTGGGTCATGCCGCAGTCAAGCAGGCGCGCGACGTGGGGAACCGGTACCCGCGCGGGAACGCCCCTGCAACCCGCGCGGGTACGGGTCATACGGACTGCCGTTTGTTTCGTTGACAACCCGGAACAGCACCGGGTCGTCAACTCCACGTCCGGAGGGGCGCCCAGCTCCCACTCTGCAGGGCAGCTCTGCGAGTCGCATCCGCTCCGATTGAATGGTCTTTGCAGCCCATTCAATCGGAGTCCGTATCAGGCGGGTGTGGGCGCGGCCGGGTGGGTGGGAACGTCGTGGATGCGGCCCGCGTGTCCGCTGAGGAACGAACCGTCGTACCCGCGGCGCCACGCCATGAGTTCCGCCAGGATGCTCAGCGCGACCTCCTCGGGCGCCTCGGCACCCAGGCGCAGGCCGATGGGCGCGCGCAGGCGCGCGAGTTGCGCGTCGGTGAAGGTCACGCCCTCCCCTGCCAGGGTGCGCAGCAGGTCCAGTGCGCGGCTGCGTGGTCCCAGGACTCCCACGTACGCCGCGCCGGATTCCAGGGCGTGGCGCAGGCAGAGCCGGTCGCGGTCGAGGTGGTGGTTCATGACGATCAGGTGGGTGCGCGCGCCCGGCGTGAAGGCCGCGAGGTCCTCGGGGGCCAGGGCGTGCAGGGTCGCGCCGGGAAAGCGGCCGGGCGTGAGGTACGCGCCGCGCGGGTCGATCACGTGCACGTCGTAGCCCAGCGCGTGCGCCTGCGCGGCGAGCGGCATGGCGTCGTGCCCGGCGCCGTACAGCGCGAGCTGCGGTGGGGGGCTGCTGATGTCCACGAACACGGGCGTGCCGTCCGGGGCGGTCAGGGTGGCGGCGCGTGGTTCGCGGCTGCCGAGGCGTTCGAGGGCGGCGGGCACGGCGAAGGCCTGCAGGGCGGGGGGCAGGTCGCCCAGCAGCGGGCCGTCCGGGCCGATCAGGGCGCGGCCCTCGCCGGTCAGCGGCACGATCAGGGCGGCGGCCTGACCGGCCTGCAGCGCCGAGAGCCACGCGGCGGTGACGGGGTCGTGCGGGTCGACGCGTTCCACGCGCACGTCGACGCTGCCGCCGCAGCCGATCCCCAGGCCCCAGGTGGCGTCCTCGGAGAGGTCGTAGTGGGTCAGGGCGCTCTGGCCGCTGCGGATGACTTCCAGGGCGACCTCGACGACCTCGGCTTCCAGGCAGCCGCCGGAGAGCATGCAGACCTGCGCGCCGTCGTCGAGGACCAGCATGCGGGTGCCTTCGCGGCGGTAGGCGCTGCCGCGCACGCCGACGACGGTGGCGATGGCGGCGCGCTGGCCTCTGGCGTGGGCGTCGGCCAGGGCGCGCAGCAGGGCGCGGGTTTCGGCGGCGTTCATGGTGGGCCTACTGTAGCGCCGGGCAGGTTGGTGGATGGTGGCCCGTGGAAGGGCGCCGGTCGAATTGGGTGTCATACGGACTCCGATTGAATGGCTTACAAAGCCGTTCAATCCGAGCGGACTCGTAGGGCTGCGCCGCAGAGCGAGCAGGAGAAAACCGGGTTCCGGACGTGGAGTTGACGACCCGGTGCCGTTCCGGGTTGTCAACGAAACAAACGGAATCCGTATCAGGGGGATTGACAGGTCGGGCTGTGGGTGCAGAATGGGTTCTGTAACCGCTTACATTCGTCGGACCACCGGGTCCGGACGGCCTTCCGGTCTGGTGCACCGGGCACCGGAGGGCCACTGAACCGTCCCCGCAGTTGTAACCGGTTACACAGAGCGGCTGTTCCCCCATCCACACACCCCTCCCCGCCGCGCGGCAAAGGTCGGCACAATCACTTCATGAATCCAGGCACCCGCACCACCATCGACGACATCGCCCGCGAAGCCGGCGTCAGCAAGGGCACGGTCAGCCGCGTCCTGAACGGTCACCCGACCGTCGCCGACCGCACCCGCGCCCGCGTGCAGGCCGTCATGGCCCGCCTGGACTACGCCCCCGACCCCGCCGCGCGGCACCTCAGCTGGCGCACCGGCCAGACCCTCGGCCTGTCCCTCGACCGCGACGACCCCCTCCTGCACCCCTACCACGTCCTGCTGCGCCGCGCCCTGGAAAGCCAGACCGCCCCGCAGGGCGTGCAGCTCGTGGACCTGCGCGCCGACCTGACCCGCATGGCCCGCCTGCCCAGCGCCGTGCTGGTCATGCACGCCGTCGAGGGTGACCCCCGCCCCGCGTACCTGCGCTCACGCGGCGTGCCCTGCGTCCTGATCGGGCATCAACCCGGCGAGTTCTGGGTCGCGCCGGAAGACGTGGGCGGCGCCCGCCTCGCCACCGACCACCTGATCCGCGCCGGACACCGCCAGCTGGCCTTCCTGGGCCACGGCGACAGCCAGGTCGCCCAGGACCGCGAGCGCGGCTGCCGCGACAGCGCCCGCGCCGCCGGGCTGGACGTGCAGGCCATCACCAGCGACTTCACGGTCCTCGGCGGGTACCGCGCCGTCCGCCGCGCCTGGGAGACCGGCACGCGCTTCACCGGCCTGTTCGCCCAGAGCGACGAGAGCGCCGCCGGCGCCGTCGCCGCCCTCGAGGACCTGGGCGTGGACGTCCCCGGTCAGGTCAGCGTGGTGGGCTTCGACGGCCTGCCGGAACTGCCCATCCGACAGACACTCACCACCGTCGCGCAGGACATTCCCCGCATCGCCGCCACCGCCCTGGCCCTCGTGCAGGACGCCATCAGCGGCCAGGCCCCCAGAGGCGAATTCATTCCCGTGCAGCTCATTCCCGGCGCGACCGTCGCGCCGCCCCCCGGAGGCACCCCATGAACGCACCCCGACGCACCCTGCTCGGCCTGACCCTCGCCGCCTGCGCCGCCCTGGGCAGCGCCCACGCGCAGACGACCATCAAGATCAACGGGTACGGCGGCACCGACCCCGCCGTGGTCGGCGACCTGATCAACCGCTTCGTGAAACCGGCCCTCGCCAAGGACCGCATCACGGTCGTGTACGAACCCCTGCAGGGCGACTACAACAAGTCCCTGACCACCCTGCTGGCCGCCGGGAACGCCGGGGACGTGTTCTACCTGCCGGCCGAGACGCTCGACGGCTTCGTCGCCACCGGCAAGGTCCTGCCACTGAACGGCCTCGTGAACACCGGCCCGTTCATCAAGAGCCTGAACGCGGCCTTCACGCGCGGCGGCCGCCTGTACGGCGTCGCCAAGGACTTCAACACCCTGACCCTGGTGTACAACCGCTCACTGTTCGACGAGGCCGGCGTGAAGTACCCCGACGGCACCGACACCTGGGCGACCCTGCAGACCAAACTGACGACCCTGAAGCAGAAACTCGGGCCGGACTACGCCGGGATCTGCCTGCAACCCAACTGGGACCGCTTCGGGGCCTTCGCGTTCGCGACCGGCTGGACGCAGTTCGACAGCAAGGGCCGCACCAACCTCGCCGACCCGCGCTTCGCGGAGGCGTTCAACTTCTACACCGGACTGGCCCGCAACAAGGTCGGCATCCAGCCCAGCGAGGTCAGCGAAGGCTGGACCGGCGGCTGCCTGAAAACCGGGAAGGTCGCCGTGGGCATCGAGGGCAACTGGGTCGTGAACTTCCTGCGCGACAACGCCCCCAACCTGAAGTTCGGCACGGCCCTGATGCCGAAGAACCCGAAGACCGGCCAGCGCGGCAACTTCCTGTACACCGTCGGCTGGGCCATCAACAGCGGCACGAAAAACCGCGCGGCGTCCCTGAAAGTCCTGAACATCCTGACCAGCCCGCAGGTGCAGCAGTACGTCCTGGAGCAGGGCCTCGCCATTCCCAGCCGCACCGCGCTGACCAGCAACGCGTACTTCAGGAAGACCGACCCCGGCGCGCAGAACAGCCGCCTCGTGTTCGACGGAGCCGACGACGGCAATGTCCGCGCCTTCACGTTCGGTCCGCAGGGTGCCGACTGGAGCAAACCCATCAACGAGGCGCTCGCCGCCGTCCTGAGCGGCCAGAAGAGCGCGGCCGACGCCCTGAAGAAGGCGCAGGCGGACATGAACACCTTCCAGAAGCGCTGACTTCCGGTGCGCTGATGCGCTGATCCGGCGCGGCGGGAGGGCTCTCCCCTGCCCGCCGCGCCCCGCCCGTTCTTCTTCCTGTCCGGTCCCGGCCCTTCTCTGCCGGGGGCCGGCACCCCCCTGGAGGGCCTGCCATGCTCCGACGAGGCCAGACGCCCGCCGCGCTGCTGTTTCTCGCGCCGTTCCTGATCACCACCGCCATCTTCTTCTTCTACGCGTTCGGGCGGGCCATCTACTACTCGTTCACGGACTTCAACCTGTTCAACGATCCACGCCTGATCGGCGTGAAACCGTACGCGGACGTGCTGGGCGACCCGTCGTTCCGGCGGGCGCTGGCCAACAGTCTGGTGTTCGCGGTCATCACCACCACGTTGCAGACCGTGGGCGCGCTGCTGATGGCCGTCGCCCTGAACACCCGCATCCGCGGCATGGGCTTCTTCCGTTCGGCGTGGTACATGCCGTCCATCACGAGCAGCGTGGTGATCACGCTGATCTTCCTGTGGCTGTTCCAGCGGCGCGGCGTGGCGAACTACCTGATCACGCAGTGGCAGGCGTTCCAGCCGCTGATCCTGACCTTCCTGGGCGTGCTGATCGCCGCGCAGGTCGCGCAGGTGCTGTGGGAACGTTCGCGGCGACTGCCGGCCGGCTGGCTGGACCCGGCGCTGGCCGCCACGAGTGCGCTGCTGGCGGTGGCCGTGACGGCCGCGCTCGCCTGGACGGGCGTGGTCACGGCGCGTGAGGTGCCGCCCTTCGATTACCAGTACTTCGCGGACCGCTGGATCAGCGTGGGCGGCTTGCGCGTGCTGAGCGTGCCGATGCTGGTCGTGATCATCCAGAACACCTTCACGACCATTCCCACCCTGATGCTGTTCTTCCTGGCGGGCTTGCAGAACATTCCCGGCGCGCTGTACGAGGCGGCCGACATCGACGGCGCGACCCCCTGGCAGAAACTGACGCGGGTGACGGTGCCCATGCTGCGGCCCGTGACGTTCTACGTGATCACGGTCGGACTGATCGGGACCATGCAGATGTTCGATCAGGTGGCCGTGATCGGCAGCGCCGCGCCGGGCGACACGCTGATCACCCTGGCGTACTACGTGTACTCGAACACCTTCAAGGCCGGGGCCGCGCCCGTGAACATGGCGTCGGCCGGGGCGATCATCCTGGCGCTGATCATCCTGGTGATGGTGGCCGCGCAGCGCCGCTTCTTCCCGTCGGAGGCCCCATGACCGCCCCCGCTCCCATTACCCCCGCCGTGCGGGAACGCTGGCTGGCCCGGCGCCGCTGGGCGCGCGCCGCGTGGCTGTACGCGTTCATGCTGGTCATGAGCTTCTTCTTCCTGGGGCCGTTCGTGACCGGCCTGCTCAGCAGCCTCAAGGACAACCCCAACGAGTACCCGCCCACCCTGAACATCCCGCAGCTGACGCCCGCCGTGATCGGGCGCGCCTGGGCGCAGGGCGTGCAGGGCAGCGGCGACGGCTGGCAGGGCGGCCTGCACCCGGGCCGGACCGTCACCTTCGAGGTGCAGGTGCAGTCCCCGCCCGGCGCGCCGCAGGCCCCCCCCGCCGTCACGCTGTTCCCGTACCAGCCGGTCAGTCTGGTCGCCGTGGCCCGCCAGGCGCAGGCGCGCGACTACGCCACCCTGGACACCCGCGAGGTGGCCCGCCGCGGCGACACCCGCACGTACCGCGTGACCGTCCGCAGCCCGCTGCTGACCCGCCAGACCGGCGAGACCGTCCGCGCCACCCTGACCGAACCCGACACGGACCTGCGCGCCCGCCTGCGCAACGGGCAGACCGTTCCCGTGCGCCTGGACACCCCGCAGGCGCAGGAGCGGCAGTACGAACTGAACGCCGGGCAGACCGTGGAACTCACGCGCGGCCCCGCCGGGTACACCCTGCGCGGCCCGGTGTTCGAGCGCACGCCGCTGCAGGTGGACGTGCAGCGCGGCCAGCGCATCGTGGGCAGCACCCTGCCGCCCAGCGACCGGCAGGACTTCGGGCGGTCCTTCGCGTTCCGGAACGTCACGCCGGGCGTGCTGGGGTACACCTTCAACAACTACCGCCGGGCGTTCCGGGAGACGGCGGACCCCGCCTCGGGCCGCAGCCTGTTCTTCTCGTGGGTGCTGAACTCGTTCCTGTACGCCTTCCTGCGGGTCGCGGCGGCCGTGGTGTTCTGCTCGCTGGCCGGGTACGCCCTGGCCCGCATGACCTTCCCGGGCCGCAACCTGATCTTCCTGGTGGCCGTGCTGTTCGTGCAGATGGTGCCCAGTCAGGTGAACCTGGTCAGCAACTACGTGCTGCTCAAGGACCTGGGCCTGCTGAACCTGTGGGGCCTGTGGCTGAACGGGCTGGTCGCGGCGGGCGGCGTGTTCCTGATGAAGCAGTTCTTCGAGGGCATGCCGCGCGAACTGGAGGAATCCGCCGCCATCGACGGCGCGGGGCCGCTCACGACCTTCTTCCGGGTGATGCTGCCGCAGGCCGGCCCGGCCCTGATCGCGCTGTCCATCACGCAGTTCCAGGGCGCCTGGAACGATTTTTTCTGGCCGCTGGTGATCCTGCGGGACAACGCCAGCTTCACGCTGACGGTGGGCCTGTCGAACTTCCGGGAACTGTACGGCGGGCAGGGCGACTACGGCCTGATCCTGGCCGGCGCGGTCCTGAGCGCCATTCCGGTGATCGTGCTGTTCGTGGTGTTCCAGCGGTACTTCGTGGACACCGGGGCCGACAGCGCCGTCAAGGGCTGACCGGCCCCCCACTCCCCCGTGCCTCCCGCCCCGCTTCCTCCCCACGCCGACTCTTCACCGAAGGATTCCCACCATGCTGAACACCCGCACCGTCCTGAAAGAAAATGACCTGTACCTCGTCGGGGACGCGCACTACCGCGTCGCGGACGGCGAGAGCGGTCTGTACCGCCGCGACACCCGCGTCCTGTCCCGTTACGAATGGCAACTGGACGGCGAGACGCCCCAGACGCTCGCGCAGCACGAACACGGCCCGTACTGGCTGCACCAGCAGAGCGCGAACGCGAACGTGGGCTACACCATGCGCGTCGGCCTGCGCCGCGACCTGCAACTGACCGCCACCGAACTGCGCGACACGCTGCGCGTCACCCGCTACCTGGGAGACGGCCCGCACGAACTGCGGCTGCACCTGAACGCCGACTACCTGGACATGTTCGAGGTGCGCGGCTGGCCCGGCGAACTGGGCGCGCGGGACGTGCAGGTGCGCCCCGGCCCGGACGGCGTGGACTTCGAGCATACCGCCCTGGACGGCCTGCGCAGCCGCACCTGCGTGCGCACCAGCCCGCCCGCCCGCTGGGACGGCGGGGCGCTCGTCTGGACCCTCACGGACGCGCAGACGGACGTGCGGGTCAGCGTCTACCCGCTGCAGGGCGACGAGACGCCCACCCCCGGCGACCCGGACGCCCTGCACGCCGAGTACGCCCGCCTGACCGCTCAGGTCCGCGCGGACCTCACCCTGCCGGACCCGCAGGACCAGCGGATCCTGGAGCGCAGCGTCGCGGACCTGCGCAGCCTGAGCTTCGAGACCGCTTTCGGGGCGTTCCCGGCGGCGGGCCTGCCGTGGTTCGTCGCGCCGTTCGGGCGGGACTCCATGCTGATCGCCCTGATGGTCCACCGGCACCTGCCGCAGCTGGCACTGACCGTCGCGCGCTTTCTCGCGGCGCACCAGGGGCAGCGGCACGACCCGGTCACGCTGGAGCAGCCGGGCAAGATCCTGCACGAGATGCGCGTCGGGGAACTGACGCGGCTGGGCCGCACGCCGCACCGCCCGTACTACGCGACCGCCGACGCCACGCCGCTGTTCGTGTGGCTGATCGGGGAACTCGCGGAGGCGCACCCGGACCTCGCGCGGGAACTGCGCCCCCACTGGGAGGCAGCCCTGAACTGGCTGCTGACCGACGGCGACCCGGACGGCGACGGCTTCATCGAGTACACCCCGGACCCCGGCGGCATCACGAACGCCGTGTGGAAGGACAGCGGCGACAGCACCTTCACCGAGGACGGGCAGGACGTCAGCGGGCACGTGGCCGTC
Organism: Deinococcus depolymerans; assembly: GCF_039522025.1. Classification (NCBI taxonomy): domain Bacteria; kingdom Thermotogati; phylum Deinococcota; class Deinococci; order Deinococcales; family Deinococcaceae; genus Deinococcus; species Deinococcus depolymerans. The sequence continues at coordinate 122,371 of NZ_BAAADB010000007.1, forward strand.
ATCGAGGTGCAGGGCTACGCGTACGCCGCCTACCGCGCCGCCGCCCGCCTGTACCGCACGCTGGGCGAAGCGGACCGCGCCCCCGAGTGGGAGGACCGCGCCGCGCAGCTTCAGCGGGCCTTCCAGCGGGCCTTCTGGTGGCCGGAACGCGGGTACTACGTGCACGGCCTGAACGGCGACAAGCGGCCGCTGCGGGTGCTGGTCAGCAACGCCGCGCACACCCTGTGTACCGGCATCATCGCCCCGGAATTCGCCGCGCAGGTCGCCCGCACCGCGCTGGGCGCGGAACTCTGGAGCGGCTGGGGCATCCGCACGCTGGGCAGCGGGGAGCCGCGTTTCAATCCGGTGTCGTACCACAACGGCAGCGTCTGGCCGCACGACACCGCCCTGGCGGCGCTGGGCATGGCCCGCCTGGGCCTGCACGCCGAGGCGGCGCAGGTGACCCGCGCGCTGTTCGACGCGGCCCGCGCCGCCCCGGACGGCCGCCTGAGCGAACTGTTCGCCGGTTTCCCCCGCGAGGACGGCACCCCGCCCGTGCCGTACCCCGCCGCGTGCCACCCGCAGGGCTGGGACGCGGCCATTCCGCTGGCGCTGGCCGGACTCCTCCAGGCCCGCCGCGACTGACGCGGATGCCTGGCACGGACGGAGCGCTGCGCCTCAGAGCGAGTGGAAGCAGAACGGACTGACGGGCGTGGAGGCAGCAATCCGGTGCGCTGACGGGGTGTGAACGAGACGGCAGGCCGTGCGACTGGCGCACCTGCGGGGGCAGTCCCAGGGTTCCTTGGGACACCCCTCACGCGCCTGCCCCCGCAGGTGCGGCACACTGTGGGCATGCTGGACAACATTCTGAACACCGTCAAGCGCGGGGCCGAGCGCGTGCAGCGCCGCGGCGAGGAGGTCGCGCACGCCACGCGCCTGCGCATGGAGGTCTTTCAGCTGTCGCGTGAACTCGACGGCCTGTACGCCCGCCTGGGCCGCTCGTACCATGCGGGCGCCGAGCTGGAGGTCCTGAGCGGCGTGCGTGAGGACATCCGCCGCGTCGAGGAGGAGATCCGCGCCCGTGAGCGCCTGATCACCGAACTCGGCGCGGACCCCGCCCCGGACACGCCGGCCCACAGCGATCCCGCACAGCCCGCCCCCGCGCCCGCCCCTCACCCCACCCTGGAGGTCCGCATGACGAAAGACACGCCCACCACTCCCGACCCGACCGTGCAGCACAGCGACGAGAAACTCGTTCCTGGCGAGCAGACCGCCAGCATGGGCAGGGAAGCGGCCCGCGACGAGATGGCCCGCCACGATCACATGATCGAGGAGGGCCAGGCGGCCAGCCGCAACCCCGATCCGCTGGACAAGTAAGACGGACTCGGAGAGCTGCTCCGCAGAGGAGGAGAGAAACGGGTTCCGGACGTGGAGTTGACGACCCGGTGCTGTTCCGGGTTGTCAACGAAACAAACGGCAGTCCGTATAAGCCGCACCCGGGTTGAACGGTGTTGGTCAACCGTTCAACCCGGGTGCGGCAATCCGGAGAGCTGCTCCGCCTTTACCCTGCGTCCCGCACGAACTGTGCGGGGCGTTTCTCCTTGAAGGCGGTGACGCCTTCCTCATGTTCCCAGTGGTCGCCGGCGAGCTGCTGCAGGCGCGCTTCCTCTTCGAGCGCCGCGTCGAGGGTGCTGGTCATGGCGGCATTCAGGGCCTGCTTGGTGAGGTTCAGGGCGTGCGCGGGCCGCGCGGCGAGGCGTTCGGCGTACGCCTGAACGTCCTGCGCGAAGGTGTCGTCCGGGAACACCTGTTCGCACAGGCCCAGGCGCAGGGCGTCGTCGGCCCGGACGCGCTCGGCGAGGGCCATCATCTCGAACGCGCGGTGGTAGCCGACGAGGCGCGGCAGGAACCAGGTGCTGCCGGAATCCGGGACGAGCGCAATGTTGCTGAACACCTCGATCAGGCTGGCGGACTGCGCCCACAGGCGGATGTCGCCGCTCAGGGCGAGGCTGGCACCGGCCCCGGCCGCGACGCCGTTCACGGCCGTGATCACGGGTTTGCCCAGGCTGCGGATGGTGCGGATCAGGGGGTTGTAGGTGGCGTTCAGGTGTTCGGTGAAGGTCATGTCGCGGCCCGACACGTCCCCGAGGTCCTGTCCGGCGCAGAAGCCGCGCCCGGCGCCGGTGATGACGACCACCCGCACGTTCCCGTCGGTGTCGGCGGCGCGCAGTTCGGCGGTCAGGGCGAGCAGCAGGTCGTCGTTGGCGGCGTTCAGGCGGTCCGGGCGGTTCAGGGTCAGGGTTCGCACGCCCGCGCTGGTGTGCGCGGCAATCACGCTGGAGTGGGTCATGGGGTTCAGGGTAACGCCTGCCGGGGCGGGACGCGGGGTACACTCGCCCGCGTGAACGACCCCCACCCGGCCCCCGCCACGCCCCCCGTTCCGGAGACGCCGGCTGCCCTGCCCGTGATCCTGGCGCTGGACGTCAGCAAGACCCGCATCGGCTTCGCGGTGAATGCGGGCCGGCTGGCGTTCGGGCGGGGCAGCGTGGACCGCAAGCGGCTGCCGCTGGACCTGAAGGCCGTGCGGCTGAAGGTCGCGGAGACCGGCGCGACCCGGCTGCTGCTGGGCCTGCCGCTGCGCACGGACGGCGCACACAGTCCCGCCGCGGACCGGGTGCGGGCCTTCGGGAAGGTGCTGCAGGAGAAGGGGTACGCCGTCGAGTACCAGGATGAGCGCTTCACGACCCGCCGCGCCCGCGACCTGGGGGCCACCGATGAGGACGAGGCGGCCGCCGTGCAGATCCTGGAACTGTACCTGCTGGGCCGCTCCTGAGGCGGACTCCGGCTGACAGCTTCCGGTGAGGGGGGTGGGGGTCGCGGGCAGGGCGGCGCGGCAGGTGACCGGCCGCGCTTCCGCACCGGCGGGCCGGCATGGTACACCATCGTGGAATCGCTCCCGATGTTCCTGCCGTGTTCGCCCGTGATCACGGCTCCTTCCTGTCTCGGCCCGACCGTGGGCCGGAGGTCCTCCATGCACCGTCCTGCCCTGCTGTCCCGCCCCGCCCTGACCCTGACGGTCACCGCGCTGCTGAGTGCCTGCGGCGCGCCCGCACCCACACCCGCGCCCGCACCCGCGCGGCCTGACAGGCTGACCACGCAGGCGCTCAGTCCGACCAGCCTGGGCGCCCGCTACACCGACTCGACCGGCACGGCGACCGGCACGACCCACCTGACCTTCCGGGTGTACTCGTCGCGCGCCACGCGGCTGGAGGTGAACCTGTACGCCGCGCGCAGCGGCGCGGACGAGAAACTGCGCTACACCCTGACGAGGAACACCAGCACGAACGTCTGGTCGGTCACCGTGCCGGTCAGCAGCCTGACCGGCGCCGGGATCGGCACGGTGTACTACGGGTACCGCGCGTGGGGCCCGAACTGGCCGTACAGCGCCAGCTGGGTCAAGGGCAGCAGCGTGGGCTTCGTGAGCGACGTGGACGCCAGCGGGAACCGCTTCAACCCGAACAAGCTGCTGCTCGACCCCTACGCGCTGGAGGTCAGCCACGACCCGCAGGGCCCGGCCAGCGGGGTGTACTCGAACGCGGTGTACGCGACCGGCGCGGCGAACCGCGCGCTCGACAGTGGCCGCGCGGCGCCCAAGGGCATCGTGCTGAGCAGCACCGCCGCCGCCGTGGGCACGAAGCCCACCCGCTCGCTGAAGGACGACGTGGTGTACGAGGTTCACCTGCGCGGCCTGACGAAGGGGGACGCCAGCGTGTCCTGCGCGGGCACGTACGCGGGCGCCGCCGCGCGGGCCGCCAGCCTGAAGGCGCTGGGCGTGACGGCGGTGGAATTCCTGCCCGTACAGGAAACCGACAACGACGCGAACGACGTGACCGACGCCGCCAGCGGCCGCTCGGCGACCGGCACCACCGGCGACAACTACTGGGGCTACATGACCACCAACTACTTCGCCCCGGACCGCCGTTACGCCTGCGATCAGACGGCGGGCGGCCCCACGAAGGAATTCCAGGCGATGGTCAAGGCCTTCCACGATCAGGGCATCAAGGTGTTCATCGACGTGGTGTACAACCACACCGCCGAGGGCGGCACCTGGGGCCCGAACGACACCGCGACCACCCTCTCGTGGCGGGGCCTGGACAACGCCGCGTACTACACCCTGACGGCCGACAACCAGAACTACTGGGACAACACCGGGATCGGCGCGAACTTCAACACCTTCGGCGCGGCGGCGCAGAACCTGATCGTGGATTCCCTGAAGTACTGGCGCGACGAACTGGGCGTGGACGGCTTCCGCTTCGACCTGGCGTCCGTGCTCGGCAACACCTGCGTCAGCGGCTGCTTCAACTACGACAAGGTGAACGCGGGCACCGCCCTGAACCGCGTCGCGCGGGACCTGACCCCCCGCCCGGTGGGCGGCGGGAGTGGCGTGGACCTGATCGCCGAACCGTGGGCGATCGGCGGGAACTCGTACCAGGTGGGGAACTTCCCGTCCGGCTGGAGCGAGTGGAACGGCCAGTACCGCGACACCCTCCGCAAGGACCAGAACAAGATGGGCGTGGAGGTAATCACGCCGGGGCAGCTCGCGTCCCGCCTGTCGGGCTCCAGTGACCTGTACGGGGACGACGGGCGCCGCCCGCAGCATTCCGTGAACTTCATGGTCGCGCACGACGGGTTCACGCACGCGGACCTGTACCGCTGCACGACCAAGAACAACACGCAGGCGTGGCCGTACGGTCCGTCCGACGGCGGCGAGGACAACAACCACTCCTGGGATCAGGGGGGTGTGGCGGCCGATCAGCGCAAGGCGGCGCGCAACGGCATGGCGCTGCTGCTGCTGAGTGCCGGGACGCCCATGCTGACCGGCGGGGACGAGATCCTGCGCTCGGTGAACTGCAACAACAACCCGTACAACCTGGATTCCAGCGCCAACTGGCTGCCTGCCACCGCCAGCGCGGACGGCGCGACGTTCCGGACGTTCACGCAGAACCTGCTGGCGTTCCGCGCGGCGCACCCGGCGCTGCGGCCCGCGAACTTCTACGCGGCCACCGACACGAACGGGAACGTCATGGAGCAGCTGCGCTGGTTCAAGCCGGACGGGACGGTCGCGGACAGCGCCTACTTCAATGACGGGAACAACCACGCGCTGGCGTACCGCCTGGACGGGACCGAGTTCGCCGATCCGGCGGGCGCGATCTACGTGGCGTACAACGGCTGGTCCGGGAACGTGAACTTCACGCTGCCGTGGCCCGGCACCGGCCGGAGCTGGTACCGCGTGACCGACACCTGTGCCTGGGCGGAGGGCAGCGCGCAGGTGGACCTGAACGCCACGGCCGGGGTGGGCGGCGAGAACGCCACCTACGGCCTGTGCGGGCGTGGGGTGCTGGTCCTCGTCGCGCGCTGAGTGCCGCCGGGCAGTGGCGGCGGCGGGACCGGTCCCGCCGCCACCACCCGGTGTCCCCCACGCCGGAACCCGCCCGCGGCTGGTGCGGGTTCAATTTTCCTTATACTCCCGGCATTCACAGCACTCAGGTGACGCTGGCCGGGCCGCCTGTGGTCCGCAGGGCAGCGCACCCACGGAGGGTTCCATGCAAGGCAACATGATGGACGTTCAGCTGACCGTACCGACCATTCTCGAACGCATCCGCACGCAGTACGCCGGGCGCGAAGTGGTCAGCCTGCTGGTCGCCGGACGCGACGGGCAGGGCAACCCGGTCCCGCACAAGCACCGCACCACCTACGGACAGGTCGCGGACCGCGCGCTCCGCCTCGCGGGGGGCCTGCTGGGCCTGGGCCTGCAGAGCGGCGACCGCGTGGCGACGCTGGCCGTGAACTCGTTCCGGCACCTGGAGGCGTACCTGGGCGTGCCCAGCGCCGGGCTGGTGCTGCACACCGTGAACATCCGCCTGCACCCCGAGCAGATCGCCTGGATCCTGAACCACGCCGAGGACCGCGTGCTGCTGATCGAGAACGTGTTCGCCGCGATGATCCCCGCCCTGAAGGCCGCCTGCCCGAAACTGGAGCACATCTTCGTGCTGGGGCCCACGCCGCAGCCCATCCCGCTGCCCGGCGTGGCCGACTACGACACGTTCGTGCAGGACAGCGCCCCGCTGGCCCGCTACCCGCAGATTCAGGAGACCGACGCGGCCGCCATGTGTTACACCAGCGGCACCACCGGCAACCCCAAGGGCGTGGTGTACACGCACCGCTCCACGCTGCTGCACTCGATGATCAGCGCGCCCAAGGACGCCCTGAACGTCGGTGAGGCCGACAGCGTGCTGCCCATCGTGCCCATGTTCCACGTGAACGCCTGGGGCCTGCCGTACACCTGCGCCATGTACGGCGCCAAGCAGGTGTTCGCCGGGGTGTTCGCGGACGGCCGCAGCGTCGCCAGCCTCCTGCGTGACGAGCAGGTGACCATCACGGCGGGCGTGCCCACCATCTGGATGGGCCTGCTGGGCGAACTGGACCGCGCCGCTGCCGACGGGCAACCCTACGACCTGAGCCGCGTGGAACGCATGATCGTGGGCGGCAGCGCCGCGCCCGAAAGCATGATCCGCGCCTTCTCGGACCGCCACGGCCTGAGCCTGTTACAGGCCTGGGGCATGACCGAGACGCACCCGCTGGGCACCGCCAGCGCCGTTCCGGCCGGCGTGGACCCCACCAGCGACGAGGGCTTCGCCCTGCGCGCCAAGCAGGGCCGCACCGTGCCCCTGATCGAACTGGAGATCCTGGACGATGACGGCAACCGCCTCCCGCACGACGGGAAGACCATGGGCCGCCTGATCACGCGCGGCCCGTGGGTGGCGAACAGTTACTTCAAGGGCGAGGGGCAGAAGAACTTCTTCGACCTCGACGGGCAACTCTGGTTCGACACGGGCGACATCGCCACGCTGGACGAACGCGGCTACATGCACATCCAGGACCGCGCCAAGGACCTGATCAAGAGCGGCGGCGAGTGGATCGGCAGCGTCGACCTGGAAAACGCCATCATGGCCCACCCGGCGGTCGCGATGTGCGCCGTGATCGCCATGGACGACCCCAAATGGGACGAGCGGCCCCTGGCGATCGTCGTGCCCCGCCCCGGCCAGAGCGTCACGCACGAGGCCCTGATGGACTTCATCGCGCCCAGGTTTGCCAAGTGGTGGCTGCCCGACGCGACCGTGTTCACCGACCAGCTGCCCATCGGCGCGACCGGCAAGATCCTGAAACGCGAACTGCGCGACCAGTACCGCGGGTACAGCAGCAACCCCGGCCTCGTGCCGCCCGCCAGCCCCGACCGCAGCGAGTAATACGGACTCCGATTGAATGGGCTGCAAAGCCCGTTCAATCCGAGCGGATGCGACTCGCAGAGCTGCCCCGCAGAGTAAGAGAGAAACGGGTTCCGGACGTGGAGCCGGCAATCCGGTAAAGTTCCGGATTGTTGGCGAAACAAACGGAATCCGTATAAGCGAGTAAGCGGGAGGCGGGAAGCGGTGAAGGACTGACCGCTTCCCGCCTCCCGTTTCCCTGACTGGGCGCCGCGCACTGCGTCCTGCGCACCGCTCCCTTACACTTGCGGGCATGGCTGTTTCGGTGGATGGGCAGTGGGTGACGTTCTCGCCTCCGGCGGGTGCGGTGGGCCTGATCGGGGACATGACGGACTGGCGCAAGCGCGCGCCGCTGCCGGTGGTGGACGGCGCGCCGCTGCGCCTGCGGCTGCCGCGTGGGGCGTGGGTGGAGTACGCGTGGGTGGACGCGGCCGGCGAGGCGTTCGCGGACCCGGACAACGCGCAGAAATCGCTGAATCCGTGGTGGCCGTACCCGCGCGCGGCCGTGGTGGGCGAGTACGCCCGGCATCCGCTGTGGCAGGCGCCGGACGCGACCCTGAAGGGCACGGCGCACCGCCTGACCTGGGAGGGCACGGTGTTTCCGGGAACGCGGCGGGCGATCGTGTACACGCCGCACGGGTACGCGGGGGGGCCGCTGCCGGTGTACTACGTGCAGGACGGCGTGGCGTTCTACCGCACCGGGAAACTGGGCGACGTGATGGACCGCGCGGTGCAGGCCGGGCTGACGGAGGGCGCGGCCCTCGTGTTCGTGGAGCCGGGCGACCGGAACGGGGAGTACTACCTGAACCCCCGCTACCTGGACTTCCTGACCACCGAGGTCATGCCGCGCGTGGAGGGGCCGCTGGTGCAGGCGTCCGTGCGGGGCCTGTGGGGTGCGAGCCTGGGCGGACTGATCAGCCTGTTCCTGGGCGCGCGGCACCCGGAGCTGTTCAGCCGGGTGGCGGCGCACAGCGGGGCGTTCATCGCGCGGCCCGGCGCGACCCGGGACGGCGTGATCGACACCACCACCGCCGGCGAGTGGCTACTGGAGCAACTGCGCGCGAACCCGCCCACGCACCTGACGACCAGCCTGGATACCGGCACGCTGGAATGGCTGACCGGCCCGAACCGCCGCATGGCGGGCCTGTTCGCGGACCTGGGCCTGAACCACCAGTACCGCGAGTACCCCAGCGGGCACAACTGGGTCACGTGGCGCGAGGCGCTGCCCGAGGCGTTCCTGTACCTGCAGGGCGGGGCGTAAGGCGGGGTCCGTCTGTTTCGTTCACAACCCGGAACGACGCCGGGTTGCCAACTCCACGCCCGGAACCCGCTTTGCTCCCACCCGCTCTGCGGGGCAGCTCTGCGAGTCCGCTCGGATTGAACGGTTTTTGCAAACCATTCAATCGGAGCGGGCCGGGCACTCCTCACCACCGGGGCGGCGCGGCGCGGCATAGTCCGGGGCACACATGCGACTTCCTTTCCTCGTCCTTTCAGCTGTCCTGGGCCTCTCGGGTGCGGGCGGCGCTGGAGCCGTCACGATGACCTACCCGAACAGCACGACCATCCTTCACGAGCGGCCCGGCGACTGGGCGGGCGCGCAGGCCAGCGGCGTGACCGCAGGCGCGGGCGGCCTGAGCCTGAACGCTGGCGCGGCGAGCGGCACGCTGACCTCCGGCACGCTGAAGGCGGCCGCCTTCGATGAACTGGTGCCGTCGTGGAACGCCGTGACCCCGGCGGGCGGCAGCGTGAGCGTGGAGGTCCGGGCGGAACTGACGGGCGGCCGGTGGTCCCGGTGGTTCAGTTTCGGCAGCTGGAGCAGCGGCCCCGAGCGGGCCAGTCTGGACGGGCAGAAGGACGCCGCCGGGCAGGTCCTGACCGACACGCTGCGCCTGAACGCGAAGGCAGCGGCCTTCCAGTACCGCGTGACCCTGCGCGGCGCGGGGACCCGCGTGACCCTGCTGGCCTTCAACACCTCGGACCGGGCGCGGCGCGCGGCGGGCCTGGGCACGCCCGGCGACCGGGCCGCGTGGGGCCGCGAGGTGCGCGTGCCCATGCGCTCGCAGATGCTCTACCCGGACGGCGGCGAGGTCTGGTGCAGCCCCACCAGCGTCAGCATGATCCTGGCGCACTGGGGCCGCGCCGTGACCGTGCCGGACGCCGCGCGCGGCACCTTCGACCGCGTGTACGACGGCACCGGCAACTGGCCGTTCAATACCGCGTACGCCGCCACGCAGGGCATGCGGGCCTTCGTCACGCGCCTGCCCAGCCTCGCGCAGGCCGAGCGGTTCACGGCGGCCGGAATTCCGCTGGCCGTCAGCCTCGGCTGGAAGGCCGGGGAGTTGCCGGGCGCGGCCATTCCCAGCTCCAGCGGGCACCTGATGGTCCTGACCGGCTTCGACGCGAAGGGCAACCCGGTCCTGAACGACCCGGCCGCGCCCACCGACGCGGGCGTGCGCCGCACGTACCCCCGCGCGGCCTTCGAGAAACTCTGGCTGACCCACAGCGGCGGCCTGAGCTACGTGATCGCCCCCCCCGGCACGCGCCTGCCCTGATGCCCGTTCCCCTGCCACCAGAGGCGCGCGGGTAGACTCGCGGGTATGGAGTTCCCGACCGTCTGCCCGGCGTGCGCCCGTGAGAACCGTGCGGAGTTCACGGACAGTTCCGTGCATGACCTGACCTGCGGGCACTGCGGGGCGCGGTACTGCGTGTTCCTGCGCAAGCAGCGCTTCGAGGTGCTGTTCGACCTGGGCACGCGGGCGCTGATGGACGGGTACGCGCGTGAGGCGGTGGCGAGTTTCGCGGCGGCGCTGGAGCGGTTCTTCGAGTTCTACGTGTGGGCGTTCACGCTGGAGCGCGCCGCGAACGCCGAGCAGGAGTTCGGGGCGGCGCTCGCGGGTCTGGAGGGCACGTGGCGGCACGTGGCCAGTCAGTCCGAGCGGCAGCTGGGGATGTTCGCGCTGGCGTACCTGCTGCGTGAGGGCCGCGAGCCGGATTTCCTGACGGCGCGGGGCCTGGGCACGGATTTCCGCAACCGCGTGATTCACCGGGGTGCGCTGCCGTCGCGGGCCGAGGTGGAGGCGTACGCGGCGCTGGTGTTCGCGCTGATCGACCGCCTGCTGACGGAACTGGGGCCGGGCGCGGCGCACGCGGAACTGGCGCAGGAGCAGGGGTTCGCGGCGCATCTGGCGGCCCTGCCGGACGGGGTGACGGCGGTGTTCGAGGAACATCCGGGCATGTTCCGTGCGCGGCGTTCCGGGGGGCTGGCGTCCGCGCCGACACTCCCGCCCACGCCGGGGCTGGTGCCGGGTCAGGTGGCGGGGCAGACGCGCAAGCCCGGCAAGGCCGTGAACGACGCGCGGGCGTACCAGCAGGCGCTGTTCCGGCAGGCGCTGGAGGAACGCGGGGCGCTGCTGCGGTCGTTCAAGGGCCCGCCGCCGGGCGGGCCGGACCGGGAGTAGCGGGGGCGCGTCCGGGCAGGCGGGGTGCGCGGGCGGGCTTCTCCCCTACACTGCGTCATGTCTGGTGTGTCTGCGGGTGTGTCTGAAGGAATGCGTGGCCTGGATCGCCGCCGTCTGGTGCGGGTGGCGCGTGGTGAGGAACCGGGGGACCTGCTGGTGCGGGGCGCGCAGGTGGTGCAGCCGGCCACGCGCGAGGTGTTCGGGGCGGACGTGCTCGTCGCGGACGGGCGGATCGCGGCGCTGGGGTCGGGCTTTCAGGCGGCGCGGGTCGTTGAGGCGCGCGGGGCGTTCCTCGCGCCGGGCTTCATCGACGCTCACGTGCACATCGAGTCGAGTCTGCTGACCCCGGCGGGCTTCGCGGGCGCGGTGCTGGGGCGCGGCACGACGGGCGTGGTGGCCGAACCGCATGAACTGGTGAACGTGCTGGGTGCCGGCGGCCTGGAGTGGATGCTGGAGGCGGGGCGCACGTCGGGCCTGCGGGTGTGGGGGTCGGCGCCGTCGTGCGTGCCGGCCAGTCCGTTCGAGGCGGGTGGCGCGGTCGTGGACGCGGCGGCCACCGCGCGGATGCTGCGCGTGCCGGGCGTGCTGGGCCTGGCCGAGATGATGAACTACCCCGGCGTGCTGGGCGGCAGCGGGGACGTGTGGGAGGTGCTGGAGGCGGGGCGGGCGTCGGGCCTGCGGCTGGACGGGCACGCGTCGGGCGTGCGGGGGCGGGACCTGATGGGGTACGCGGCGGCGGGCCTGCACTCGGATCACGAGGCGACCACGCCCGACGAGGCCCGCGAGCGCCTGCGGGCCGGGCTGTGGCTGATGGTCCGTGAGGGCTCGGCGGCGCGGAATCTGGAGGCGCTGCTGCCGGTGCTGCTGGAACGCCCCCGGCGGGCGATGCTGGTCAGTGACGACGTGAGCGTGGACGAACTGCTGGAGCTGGGTCACCTGGACCGGCTGCTGCGGATGTGCGTGGCGGGCGGGCTGCACCCGGCGGACGCCGTGGCCCTGGTGACCTGCAACCCGGCCGAGTACTGGGGCCTGCATGAGTTCGGGCTGGTCGCGCCGGGGTACCACGCGGATTTCGTGCTGCTGCGGGACCTGTCGGACTTCGGGGTGCTGGAGACCTTCGTGGGCGGGCAGGAGGCGCGGGCCGGGACGGTCACGCCGCCGCTGCCGGGTGGGGGCGTGACCCTGGGGGCCGGGTGGGACGCGGCGACGTTTGACGTGCCGGGGCACTGGCCGGTCATGCAGGTCAGCGCGTCGCAGATCACGACCGGGGTGGGCGAGCCGGGCAGCGGGGACGCGCGGCTGGTCGTCGCGGACCGCTACGGGCGGGGCGAGTGGTCGGCGTGCCTGACCTCCGGCACCGGCATGGACGGGGGGACGCTGGGCATCAGCGTGCTGCACGACGCGCACCACGCGGCGTTCCTGGGCGGCACGGACGCGGACGTGCGGGCCGCCGGGCGGGCGCTGGAGGCGATGGGGGGCGGCGTGGTGGTCGTGTCGGGCGGCGAGGTGCGGGCCAGTCTGCCGCTGCCGTTCGCGGGCCTGATGACCGACCGGCCGCCGGCCGAGGCGGCCGCGCGGCTGGGCGAGGTGACAGCGGCGTGCCGGGCGCTGGGCTGCCGCCTGCCGTACCCGGTGACCACCCTGAGTTTCCTGGGCCTGACCGTGATTCCGGCGCTGAAGCTCACGCCGCGCGGCCTGCTGGACGTGAACGCCTGGGCGTACCTGCCCTGACCCGGCCGGCACCCCTGGGCCCTCCCAGCACCTCCCGCCGGCACGCAGTGACCCTGCGCCCAGTTACCCCCGGCTGGGGATACCCGCTGGGGGGGGCAGGCCCTAGACTGCCGTGAGGTCTTCCGTATTTCCCAGGTTCGTCCCAGGCCAGCTGCCGCCAACTCACTGACGCCCACGCAGGCGCTCCGGGCGTTCTCATGGTCCCGCGGCTGGCTGCTGGCGGCGCTGGTCATCACGCAGGCCCTGACGCTGCTGGTGGCCCTCTGGAGCGACCGGCAGGGGTCCGAACAGACCGTCAAGTCCCAGGCGCAGGGGGCGCTGGAGCAACTGGCGCGGGTCGCGTCCGAGAACGTCGCCGGGTACCTCCAGTTCGCGTCGCAGATCGTGCAGGTCAACCGCGCGAACATGGCCAGCGGCCTGCTCAGCGCCGACGACGCGGCCGGGCAACTCCTGAACTTCCAGGCGCTGCTAACCAGCGTGCCGCAACTGAACGGCGTGCTGGTCGGCCACAGCGACGGCCGCTTCGTGTTCCTGCGCCGCGACGGCCCGGACAGCCTGGGGCGCTTCTCCCGCGTGATCGAGGTCCGCCCGGAACGGCGCGTGCTGACCAGCACCTACGACGCGCGGGGCGTCCTGACCGGCCAGTCGGCGCAGGCGGACCCGTACGACCCGCGCGAGCGGCCCTGGTACCGGCAGGCGCAGGCGGCCGCCGGGCATGTCGTCTGGACCGACCCGTACGTGTTCGCGTCGTCCGGGCAGCCGGGCGTGACGGTCGCGTCGGCCCTGTCCACGCCGGGCGGCGCGGTCGTGATCGGCGCGGACGTGCAGCTGCGGCAGCTCGCCGAGTTCCTGCAGGACGTGCAGATCAGCGCGAACGGACGGGCGTTCGTCACGGACGAGCGCGGGCACGCCATCGCCACCTCGCGCGCGTGGCCCGGCGAGGCCAGTGCGGGCAGCATCCCGCTGCTGCGGGACGTGGCCGACCCGGCGCTGCGGGCGCTGCTGGACCGGGAGGCGCGCCCCGCCCTCGCGCCGGGCACGCACTGGTACGACGTGTCCGGGCAGCAGTTCGCCGCCGTGATCCGCCCGGTCGAGGTGCAGCCTGGCGTGACCTGGATGATCGGCGTGTACGCCCCCACCACGGACTTCACGTCGGGCCTCGGCGGCAACCGGCGCCCGCTGATCTTCGTGCTGCTGGTCAGCCTGATCGGCAGTCTGCTGGCGTGGCCGGTCGTGCTGCGCGCCACGCGCCCGCTGGTCGAGCTGCAGCGGCAGGCGACCACCGATTACCTGACGGGCCTGCCCAACCGCGCGAGTTTCGTGGCGCAGCTCGAGGAGTCGCTGCGCGGAGGGGGTGCCGGGGCGCTGGGACTGGCCGTGTTCGATCTGGACGGCTTCAAGGCCGTGAACGACACCTTCGGGCACCACGCGGGCGACGAGGTGCTGCACGCCGTGGGCGCGCGGATGCTCGCGGCGCTGCGGGCCGGTGACACGCTGGGCCGGCTGGGCGGCGACGAGTTCGCGCTGCTGGTGCAGGCCACGTCCCGCGAGGAGGTCCGCCTGCGCGTCGAGGGCGTACTGGAGGCCGTCGCACGCCGCCCGGTCGTCGTGGACGGCGTGGCGCACGCGCTGGCCTCCACGGCCGGACTGGCGTTCCTGGACCTGCACGAGGGCACCCTGAGCAGCGGTCAGTGGCTGGCGCGGGCCGATACCGCCCTGATCCGCGGCAAGCGGCGCGGCAAGGGCCGCGTGTGGGTGGAGGGCGAGGTCACCATGCCCACCCTGTTCCGCTGAGCGGGCGCTGTGCGATGCTGGGCGGCATGACGCAGACGTTCACGGTGCAGGTGGCGGGATTCGGAGAGATCGAGGCGGGCAGCGGCGAGCGGCTGGTGCGGGCGCTGGAACGGGGCGGCGTGGACATCCTGCACCGCTGCGGCGGCGTGGCGCGCTGCACGACCTGCCGCGTGACCTTCGAGGAGGGGGAACCGGACGCCATGACCGCCGCCGAGTTCGACAAGCTGAGCGAGAAGGGCCTGCTGGGTCAGGCGCGGCTGTCCTGCCAGATCGAGTGCGCGCCGGGCATGAGCGTCACGCCCCTGCAGACCGAGGCGAGCAGCGGCCTGGAGCGCGGCAAGGCGCCCGCCGAGCAGATCGAACCCGACCCGGTCTGGACCACCCGGCCCGGCGCGTCCACCGAGGGCTGAGCCGCGCGGCCCCGGCGCACCCCGGCCCTGTTATACGGACTCCGATTGAATGGGCTGCAAAGACCATTCAATTCGAGCGGATGCGAGGAGGAGAGAAACGGATTCCGGACGTGGAGTTGGCAGATCGGTGGTGTTCCGATCTGTCAACGAAATAAACGGAATCCGTATTAGCCGGGCGGTCCGGCACCGGGGCCGCGGCCACCCCCATCGCGCGCCGGCGGCGCGGCCGGGGTCGACCGGGGGGCGCCCTCGTCACGCAACGGGTCGGTGGTGGCGGGCGTCCAGCGGTCGCTGCCGCAGGCGCACACCGGCCGGTCCGTGGTGAGCGCGAGCTGCCCGGCGTCTTCCTGCTGGCCGCCCAGCGGGTCCGGCGTCCCGTGCAGGTCGCCGCAGCCCAGGCAGGCCAGGGGACCGTGGTACGCCTCGCCGGGCTGGATGACGCGGGGCGGTTCCAGGTCCCAGGGGGGCACCACGGGCAGGCCGGGCGGCGGATCGTGCGGGTGCGTGAAGACGGTCAGGTTGCCGTCCTGTTCGAAGTACGCGCGCTGCACCTCGCCCAGCTGCCGTACGCCCTGGGCGCGCAGACGTTCGAACAGATCCTCGCGGCTCAGGTTGGCGCGTCGCAGCGCCTCGCCGCTCAGGACGCCGCGCCGGACCAGTTCGACCGGCACGCCCTCGATGAACGTCTCGACCCGTTCGCTGCGGATCACGAGGTGCGACAGCAGCCGCTGCAGGCCCACCACCAGGGTCAGGACCAGCATGGCGTGCAGCAGCGGCACTTCCGGGTAGAACATCGGGTCGCCGGCCGCCGAGCCCAGCCCGATCACGATGGCGAGTTCCAGCGGGCTGAGCTGCGCCAGGCCGCGCTTGCCGGTCACGCGCAGCAGGAACACCAGCCACAGGAAGATCACGGCGGTGCGGAACACGATCTCCAGCAGGAACAGCGGGGGCGTGTCGCCCAGCAGCATCCGCGCCCAGTCGAAGGGAATCACCTCGGCGCTCACGGGTTCCCCGCTGGCGTGCCCGGCGGCAGGCCCAGTCCGGCCAGGATGCGGGCGCGGTCCCAGCCGGTCAGGGCCGACAGGGCCGCCACGGCCGCCTCGAATTCGGGAGTGTCGGGCGTGGGGGGCAGCGCCCGCAGACGCTGCCAGAGTGCGTTGCGGCGCCGCAGCCAGTCACCCCGCGTGGAATCGGTCATGGCCGGAGTGTAGGCCCCGCCTCCGTTCCCGGGCCTTCAGGAAGGGTTCAGCAACCCGGGGAACGGCTCAGCGGTAGCGGGCCACGTCCCGCAGGTGCGCGGCGTAATCGTGGTTCACGTAGATCTTCCCGTTCAGGCCGTGCAGGAAGTACACGGCGTCCCGGCCGTCGCTCATCTTGCGCTCGGGGTTCAGGACGGCCAGCAGCGCCGCCTGACCGGGGTTGTTGATCGGCCCGGCCGGCAGGCCCAGGCGGGTGTACGTGGAGTACGGCGTGTCGCGCGTGAAATCCCCGGCGCTGCGGTCCAGCTGTGGCAGGTCCTTACCCAGCCCGTACGCCACGGTGGGATCGCTGCCGAGCGCGATGCCGTCGCGCAGGCGGTTCAGGAACACGCCGGCAATGATGGGCATCTCGGCGTCGTTGGCGGCCTCGGCCTGCACCATGCTCGCCAGGATCACCCAGTCACGCACGCCCAGACCCAGGGCCCTGGCGGCCGCCACGTTCGCAGGCGTGAATTCGGCCTCCATGCGCCGCACCATGCTCTGCACGATCCGCTGCGGGGTTTCCGCGGGCCGGAACTCGTACGTGGCAGGAAACACGAAGCCCTCCAGGTTCGGCTGCGTGCCCGCGTGCCGGCTGAGCCGGGTGTCCTTCAGGACCTTCAGGATGGCCGCCCCGTCGAAGCCGGCCTTCTGGAAGATGCCCGGCAGGTCCTTCACGCGCCGACCCTCCGGAATGGTGACGGATATGGTCGGAATGCGGGCCGGGCCGGCCAGTTTCTCCGCGACCTGCGCGGCCGTCATCTGCCCGTTCAGGTCGTACAGTCCCTCTTTCAGGCTGCCGGCCGTGCCGTTGCGCCGCATCAGGAAACGCAGCGCGTCCGCGTTCTTCACGACGCCCTTTTGCTGCAGCGTGCGGGCCACGCCGCCCAGCGTGTCGCCCGGCTTCACTTCCAGCGTGAACGCCGCGCCGCCCGCCGGGCCCAGCAGCGACTGCAGGTACAGCGCCGCGCCGCCCGCCGCCAGCAGCGCCAGCAGCAGCAGGACCAGCAGCGCCCGCGCCCAGCTGGGCAGGCCGCGCCGCGCGGGGCGGGTCACGCCTCACCGCCGGTGGTCACGCCGTGACGGGCCAGCCGGCCGCGCAGGTCGTCGTCCGCCGGGGGCCGCGCCCCGAACCGCGCGACGACCCAGCCGCCCACCTGTACCGCCAGGTCCGCGGCGCGCACGGCGTCCCCGTGCGTGAGCCAGCCGGCCAGGAAGGCCCCGCCGAACGAGTCCCCGGCGCCCGTGGCGTCCACGGCGCGGTCCTGCGTGGCGGCGACCGCCACCCGCGCCTGACCGGGACCCTCGATCAGCACGCCGTCCTCGTCGAGCTTCATGACGATCAGGGCCCGCGGGTAGTGCGCGCGGAACCAGTCCATCGCGGCGTGCCGGTCCGCGTGACCGCTCATGGCGCGCGCCTCGTCGTCGTTCGGGAAGAACACGTCGAACGGCACGTCCTCCAGCACCCGCAGGAAGGTCTCGCGGCCCATCTGCTGGATCATCTGGAAACTGCCGGGGTCCAGGCTCAGGGTCGCGCCCGCGGCCTTGGCGACCTGCGCGGCGTGCAGCGCCGCCCCGCGCGGCGGGTCACGGAACAGACTCCAGGCGGTCAGGTGCAGGTGCCCCGCCCGGCGCAGCGTGTCCAGCGGCAGTTCGCCGGGCAGCAGTTCCCAGTCGGCGCCCTGGCCGGTCAGCATGGCCCGCTGGCCACGCCGGTCGATCAGGCCCAGGATCACGCCGGTCGGATGCTCGGCGCTCAGGACGACGTCCGCGCCGACGCCCTCGGCCCGCAGTTCGGCGGTTGCCAGCTCACCGAAGCGGTCCTGGCCGATCTTCCCGGCGAACCGCGCAGGATACCCGGCCCGGCTGGCCCACACCGCCAGGTTCGCGGCGCTGCCCCCGCCGGACAGTTCGATGCGGCCGGTGCTGTCGCCGCCCGGAAGCAGCATGGTGTCGGGTTTCGCCAGGACGTCCCAGGTCAGGTCACCCAGCGAAACAAGAGGGTTACGGTCAGTCATTCCAGCTGGAAGCATAGCGCCTCCCCTGACCCTCTTCGCTCCCGTCACGCCCCTTGAGGACCGGCGGTCGGAACAGGTAGCATACCCGGCGTGCTCCCGGACAAGTCACGCCTTATTCCCGGCTTCATCCTGATGGCCGTGACCCTCGTCACGGTGGATCCGGCCAGGGCCGGCAGTTCCAAGAGCACCCGCGCGGCCTTCACGTACGTTCAGGGCGCCGCCACGCCCTTTCCGGCCAGCGCCGGCGAGCCGGTCCTGCTGACCCTGCAGGGCCGCCACCCGGAACGCCTCACGCTGCGGCAACTGCGGGCCCTGCCCGCCGTGCGCTACACCACCACGCAACCGCAACTGCAGGAGACCTTCGAGTACCAGGGCGTGCCGCTGCGGGACCTCGCCCGGCGCGGCCAGTTCGACGGGCAGGACATCCGCGTGACGGCCGACGACGGCTTCATCGCCATCATCCGCGCCAGCGACTACCAGCAGTTCCCGGTCATGCTCGCCTACCAGGCGAACGGCCGGCCCATCCCGGACCTGAAGAAGGGTCCGCTGACCATCGTGTTCCCCCCGGACCCCAACCGCTTTCCCGTCCGCACATACGGCAGCCAGTGGGCCTGGTACGTGACCAGCGTCGGCCCCCGCTGATCCCGTGACCGCCCCCGAGCAGACCCACCCAACCCAGGGCAGTGCCCGCCGCCACCGCACGGAACGGCGGGTCCTGGGCTTCCTGCTGCGCCGCGAGGACCTTCTGCTGGCCCTGCTGCCCAGCCTGATCTCCATCATCCTGCTGATCGTGTCCTTCCTGCCCGCCTTCCGCATCCTGAACAACCCCGAAACCACCTGGACCGGCTACAACTACCAGGGCTTCCTGAACCGCGTGCAGCAGTACGCACGCGCCAGCAGCAACCCGCGCAGCACCCTGGCCGAACGCCAGAAGATCCGCCGCTGGATCCTCTCGGACATCCAGACCGCGCAGCGGCAACTCACCAACGGTCACCCCGACAGCCAGTTCGCTCAGCTGCGCGAACGTGAACGCGACGCCGGCGTTCACCTCGCGGACGTCGCGCCCCTCATCAGGAGCGGCCGCGCCGAGGACACCGAGCGGGCCGTCCGTATCGCCGAACAGCTGAACGCCGCCGCGCACACCCACCTGAACGGCGTGCGCTTCCAGCTGGCACGCACCCTGCACTTCATGCGGATCACGATGCTCTTCACGGCGCTCCTGAGCGGCACGCTCGGCACCTGGCTGATCCTGCGCGCCCTGAACGCCGCGCGGCGGGAACAGGAGGCCCGCGAGGCCCGCGAGGCCCAGCACCGGCAGGCGCTCAGCATGGCCACCCACGAACTCCGCCGCCCCCTGCAGGCCCTGCTGCTCTCCACCGACGCCCTGCGCGGCACCGAGAACCTCCGCGCCCGCGAGAAGATCCTGCGCCTGATCGAGGATCACGCCGCCCAGCTGGCCGTCCGCACCGACCTGGAACGCCTGGAACTGATGTACGTCAACATCGAACCCCGCCCCGAACGGACCGACCTGGGCGGCCTGATCGCACGCCTCGAAACGGACCGCGTCCGCACGCGCCGCCCCGCCAGCCCCGTTCACGTGCAGACCGACCCCAACCACCTGCAACAGGTGCTGGAGAACCTGATCGAGAACGCCCAGCGGTACTCGGACGACGCCATCCTGGTCACACTCGACCCGGCCACCCCGGAACGCGGCCCCATGATCCGCGTGCTGGACAACGGCCCCGGCCTGAGCAGCGACCTGCTGGAACGCGTCTTCGAGGTCGGTTTCCGCAAACCCGGCAGCCCGCACCGCGACGGGCGGGGCCTGGGCCTGCCCATCGCGCGCCGCTACGCCACGGCCAACGGCGCGCAGCTCACCCTGCACTCCCCGGATGGGGGGGGCCTGGAAGCCCGCATCGTCTTCCCTGCCCCGCCGGACACCGTCCCGGAGGGCCCGCAGGTTCCCGCGTGACCCGGCCAGCTGCGACGCGGGCGGCGCGGACACGGTGCCTGCACGCGCCGCCCGGCGGGATCCGCCTTACACTGCCCCTGAGTCTCTATGCCTGACGCCGATCACGCCGCCCTCGACCTGCCCTCCCTGCTGACGCTGCTGGAGCGGACGAAACTGGAGCCGCAGGAGGTCGCGAACATCGCCGCAGAGCGGCTGGAACAGGCCAGGGCGCAGGGCAATCAGCCGGCCGAGCAGCTCCTCCTGGTCACCCTGGGCAGGGCCAGCATTTACCTGGTCCAGCCCGCGCTGGCGCGGCTGCAGCTGGACGAAGCGCTGCAGCTGGCCGGCCCGGACGCCGAACAGCGTGCGCGGGCACTGACGCACAAGCTGGACCTGTTCATCGTGCACGGCGAGACGGACACCCTGGACGGGGATTACGCGCAGCTGGTTCAGACCTTCGATGCGCTCTCGCACGTTGAGGAGAAGGTGTCCGCTTTGATCCTGATGGCCGGCGTTCAATTCTACCGTGAGGACATTCCGGCCGCACTCGATCTTTTCAAGCAAGTCGAGGCCATCTCGACCGAGCAGAATTATCAGACCGGAATTGGCAGGGCCACTTCTAATATAGGTTTCATTGAGTATCACAATGGGAATTACGCAGTCGCCCTCGCCCGTTACAGGAAATGCCTAGCTGTACTGGGACCTCGACCGGAAGTAGAGGCCATGATTGCCCTGATCTTCAAAGCGTTAGGGCAACTGGAGCGGGCTCTGCCCATCCACAAACGCCTTACAGAAAGTCTCTCACTCAATTCACTCAACGCGACCGAGATGATGATAGTGGCAAACTTTGCCGATACTCTCTACCGCGCCGGTCAGCATGAGGAGGCCATTGCAGTGATCGAGCGCTTCGGCCTGACCGACACGCCGGTGGAGCGGACACGCGCCGCCCTGCACGACACGCTGGGGCACTCGCACGCCGCGCTGGGCCGCCCGGTCGAGGCCCGCCGCTTCTTCACGTCCAGCATCGAGATCTACGACCGCCTGACCGAGGGCGAGGAGATCGCCTGGCCGATCCTGGGCCTCGCGGAACTGGAACTGGAACACGACCCGGCGCTGGCGCTCGCCCATGCCAGTCGGGCGCTGGCGCTGCTGGAACGGCCCAATTCAAACCGCTCGTACCGTTCGCGGGCGCTGCAAGTCCTGTCGAGAGTGCATGCCGCCTGCGGTGATTACCGGCAGGCGTACAGTTTTGCCGAGCAGCACCGCACCTTCCAGGCCGAGCTGGACCGGGAGGCCGAGCGGCAGCGTCTGGACGTGGCCCTGGCGGAACTGGAGTTCGAGCGTGCCCAGGCCATCGCGGATATACAACGGACGGCGCTGGGGCAGGCGCGCGGCGAGGTCGCGGCGCTGCACGCCCACCTGGAGGCGCGGGTGCAGCAGCGCACGCAGGAGCTGCAGGCGGCGAACGAGGAACTGAGCGCGTTCGCGTGGTCGCTCAGCCATTACCTGCGGACGCCCATGCAGCTGGTGATGGGGCACACGGAGTTGCTGGTGCGCGTACCGGAGGAAGAACGGGCCGTTCATGCGGACGCGGTCGCGCAGTCCATCGGGCGCATGTCGGAGATGCTCGACGGCCTGCTGCGTTACGCCGAACGGCACCTGAAACCGCTGGAGTCGCTGCCGGTCGCGCTGGCCGGCCTGATTCAGGAGGCCTGGACGGAACTGGCGCTGGGTGACCGGGTGCAGCTGGTGGTCAACCCCCTGCCGGTCGTGCGGGGTGACGCGGCGGCCCTGCGGCTGGTGTTCCGGAATCTGCTGGCGAACGCCGCGCAGCATTCCCGGGACCGGGAGGGAGCGCGGGTGGTGGTGCGGGCCACGCTGGAGCAGGGCATGCACGTGATCGAGGTGCGCGACAACGGGGTGGGATTCGATCCGGAGGCGGCGCAGCGGCTGTTCCGGGTGTTCAGCCAGTTGCCGGCCGGGCAATCGTTCGAGGGGCTGGGGTTGGGCCTGGCGGACGTGTGGCGCGTGGTGATCGCACACGGCGGGCACGTGCGGACGGAGGGCAGGCCCGGGGAGGGCGCGTCGTTCTTCGTGTCCCTGCCGGCCACGCCCGAACTTGTGCTGGGTGCGCCGACCAGCGTCAGCGCCTGATCGCGGCGGGCCGGGACTGATACGGATTCCGATTGAACGGGCTTTGCAGCCCATTCAATACGAGCGAAGCGAGTGGGAGCTTGGCGGGTTCCGGACGTGGAGTCGGCAATCCGGTCAAGTTCCGGATTGTAGGCGAAACAAACGGAATCCGTATGATACGGATTCCGCCTGTTTCGTTCACAACCCGGACCGGGTTGCCACCTCCATGTCCGTCCGCTTGACGCCCACTCTGCGGGGCAGCTCTCCGCGTCGCTTCGCTCGGGTTGAACGGTTTCGGTGAACCTTTCAACCGGAGTGCGATGATCCGGACCCGGGTGGACGTGGGCGCACCGCCCGAGTGGACGCCGCCTGAAGATGCGGGGCCTGAAGGTGCGCGCCCCGGGGTGGGGGTGGCATGCTGGGGCATGTCGCGTTTCGTGTTGCTGTTCCTGCTGGCCGGGTCTGCCCTGGCTGCCGCTCCGGAAGCCCATGCGGGGCCGCCGGCCTTTCTGGTGCAGTTGACGTTGCTGCTGGGCGTGTCGGCGCTGGCGGCGTACCTGTCGTTCCGGTTGCGGCTGATTCCGATCATCGGGTTTCTGGTGGCGGGCGTGGTGGCGGGGCCGGGCGCGCTGGGGTTGATCCGGGATCAGGAGCTCATCTCGGCGGCGTCGGAGGTGGGTGTGATGCTGCTGCTGTTCACCATCGGGATCGAGTTCAGCCTGGAGCGGTTGTCGCGGATTGCGCGGCAGATCTTCGTGGGCGGCGGGTTGCAGGTGGGCCTGACGGTGCTGGTCGCGGCGGGCGCGTTGCTGCTGACCGGGGTGGCCGCGCCGGACGCGGTGTTCACGGGCTGCCTGATCGCGCTGTCGAGCACGGCGATCGTGATGCGCCTGCTGGGCGAGCGCGGCGAGACGAACGGCCCGGCCGGGCAGGTGAGTCTGGGCATCCTGATCTTCCAGGATCTGGCGGTGGTGCTGATGGTGCTGCTGATCCCGATGCTGGCCGGGCAGGGTGGGGGCGCAGCGGGCGTGGTGGCAGCGCTGGCGAAGGCGGGCGGGATCATCGCGTTCGTGCTGGTCGCGGCGCGTCGGCTCGTGCCGCCCGTCATGGAGGTCGTGGCGCGCACGTGCAGCAGCGAGATCTTCCTGCTGACGGTCGTGGCGCTGTGTTTCGGCACGGCGAGCCTGACGGCCGTGGCGGGCGTGAGCCTGGCGCTGGGGGCGTTCCTGGCGGGCCTGCTGGTCAGTGAGAGCCGGTACGGGGCGCAGGCGATGGGTGAGATCCTGCCGCTGCAGATTCTGTTCAGCGCGGCGTTCTTCCTGTCGGTGGGGTTGCAGCTGGACCTGGGGTTCCTGCTGGGGCACCTGGGCGTGGTGCTGGGCGCGGCGGCGCTGATCGCGGCCCTGAAGGTGGGCGTGACTTTCCTGAGCGTGCGCCTGCTGGGCGAGTCCACGCGCACAGCGCTGCCCGTGTCGTTCCTGACGGCGCAGGTGGGTGAGTTCTCGTTCGTGCTGGCGGCGACCGGCACGGCGCTGGGCCTGAGTTTCGCGGGCATGGGCGCGCAGGGGAGCGGGGTGTTCATCGCGGCGACGGTGCTGCTGATGGCGTTCACGCCCGCCCTGAACGCCCTGGCGGACGCGCTGGGCCGCCGCCTGCCCGCCGCCTCTGGCCGCGCGTCGTCCGGGCCGGTGGCAGGAACGGAGGACAGCGGAACGCACGGCCTGCCGGTGGCGGGGCGGGTGGTGTTCGCCGGGTACGGCGCGCACGCCCGCCTCGCGGCCCGCGCCCTGAGCCGCGCGGGCGTGCCGTACAGCGTCATCACCCGCAACCCGGACGGGGCCAGTGAACTGGAGGGGCGGGGCGCACCGGTGCTGATCGCGGATTACACGCGGGCCGGGCTGCTGCGGGACCTGGAGATCGCCTCGGCCCGCGCGCTGGTGATCGTGGACGACGACACCGAGATGACGGAACGGACCGTCAGCGTGGTCCGCTCGGTCGCGCCGGACCTGCGGCTGATCACGCGCGCCACGTCCCCCGAGGGATTCCAGGGGTTACAGAATCTGGGTGCACAGCACATCCTGAGCGCCCCGCGTGAGGTGGCGGCCGGGATTCTGGACCTGCTGACGCCGCCCGGGGTGACGCGCGCCGACATCACCCGCCACCTCGCGGAGCACCCGCCCGTGACCCTGAGTGCCACGCAACGCGCGCAGTGCGACCATGCCGGGCAGAACGCCGGGCCGGTCACGCCGGAGGCGGACGTGTGCCTGGAGTGCGTGGCGGCGGGCGACACCTGGGTTCACCTGCGGGTGTGCATGACCTGCGGGCACGTGGGCTGCTGCGATTCCAGCCGGAACAGGCACGCCACCGCGCACGCCCGGCGCCAGGGCCACCCGGTCATCCGCAGCGCCGAGCCGGGCGAAACCTGGGCGTACTGCTACGAGCACCAGTGGACGAAGTAGGGCAGAAACGGGGGCTGGTTGATGGTTGATAGAAGACCGACTCCCAGCCTCCCTCCCCTATTCCCCGCCCGGGACGGGTTGCACCTGCAGGGCGCGCAGGGCCAGCAGCGTGGCGGTCACGTCGAGCAGGCCGCCCAGGCCGTACACGAGTTGCGTGCTGAGGTCCGGGTCGCCGCTGAAGCCGGGGATGGGCACGACGTTCAGGACGGCCATGCCGAGGCTCAGGGCGGCGGCGAGGTTCAGCCAGTCCATCAGTTTCCGGCGGGGCGCGGCGGCCAGCGGTTCGCTGCTGAGGCGTGCCAGCGTGCCGTACGTGGCGTTACTGGCGATGATCGCCGCGCCCCAGAGGGTCAGCAGGGCGCTCAGGGCGACCGGGTTCGCCTCGGGGGCCGCGCCGCCCAGCACGCTGAACAGCGTCAGGGCCCACAACGCGCCGCGCAGTGAGGTCAGCCACGGGAAGCTCAGGGTCAGGGAGCGCCAGACGCCGTCCGTGTCGGGGGTGGGGCGGGCGTTCAGGGTGCGGCCCAGCAGGGTGGTCCACCACGCCATGACCAGCGCGGCGAGCAGCGCCTCGGCGGCATTGAAGTACCGGCTGAGGTCCTGCGAGTGCCACGCCGAGAATGCCGCTGTGCCCAGCAGCGCCGCGACCTGCGCCCACAGGGCCGTCAGCGCTGCCGCGCGCCAGCGGGCCGGGGTCAGGCGGTTCACAGGCCCAGCTTGGCGCTCAGGCGTTCGCGGACCACCTCGGGTTTGGCCTGGCCGCCCATGGCCTTCATGACCGGCCCGAACAGCGCGTTCATGGCCTTGGCGTTCCCCGCGCGGACCTTCTCGACGGTGGCGGGGTCGGCGGTCATGGCGGCGTCGATGGCAGCGTCGATGGCGGCGGTGTCGGTCACGACGCTCAGGCCGCGCTCCTGCACGAGGACGGCCGGGTCGTGGCCGGCCAGCACGTCGGGCAGCAGGTCCTTGGCGATCTTGCCGCTGATGGTGCCGGCGTCGATCAGGCCCACCAGCGCGGCCAGATGCGCGGGCCGCAGGGGGCTGGCCTCCAGCGTCTCCTCACGCGCGGCCAGCAGGCCGGACACGTCGCCCAGCAGCCAGTTCGCGAGTTTCTGCGCATCGGGTTTCTCGGCGTCCGGTCGGGGCTGCGTCTCCAGCGCCTCGTCGTAGAAGCGCGACAGCGGCACGCTGAGGCTCAGGGTCTGCGCGTCGGCCTCGCGCACGCCCGCCGCGCGGTAGCGGTCCAGTTTCTGCGCGGGCAGTTCGGGCATCCGCGCCCGCACGCGCGCGATCCATTCGGGCGTGATGTCCAGCGGGGGCAGGTCCGGCTCGGGGAAGTAGCGGTAGTCGGCCTCGCCTTCCTTGGTGCGCATCAGGAAGGTCTTCTGGCCGCCCTCGTCCCAGCCCAGCGTGTCCTGCGTGATACGCCCGCCGGCGTCCAGGATGCGGGCCTGCCGGGCCGTCTCGAACTCGATGGCGCGCGCCACGGAGCGGAACGAGTTGAGGTTCTTCACCTCGCACTTGGTGCCCCACGGCTCACCGGGCCGGTGCAGGCTGAGGTTCACGTCGCAGCGCATCTTGCCTTCCTCGGGCGTGGCGTCACTGACGCCCAGCGCCTGCGCGATGGCCTGCACGCTCTCCAGGAACGCGCGGGCCTGCTCGGCGCCTGTGATGTCGGCCTCGGTGACCATCTCCAGCAGGCTGGACCCGGCGCGGTTCAGGTCCAGCATGGAGTACGGCGCGTACGTGGGGTGCGTCAGTTTGCCCGCGTCGTCCTCCAGGTGCGCCCGCTTGATCCGCACGCGGCTCACCTCGCCGCCGGGCAGGGTCACGTCCAGGAAGCCGTCGCGGGCGATGGGCCGGTCGTACTGCGACAGCTGGAAGTTCTTCGGGGCGTCCGGGTAGAAGTAATTCTTGCGGTGAAACTGCGTGAAGCCGCTCACGTCGCAGTTCAGGCCCAGTCCGAACATCATGGCGAGTTCCACTGCCTCGCGGTTCAGGGTGGGCAGCGTGCCCGGCAGGCCCAGCGTGAACGGGTCCGTGAACGTGTTCGGGTCCGCCCCGTGATACTCCTGCGGGCACGCGCTGAAGATCTTGGACCTTGTCTTCAGCTGCAGGTGAACTTCCAGACCGATAACCGCCACATACGACATGCCACGCAGGATACCGCCGCGCCACCACGCCCGGTCCGGCGCGGGCTAGGAGGTCCCGCCAGCCGGTTCGGGCGGCAGGAAGTACGCGCGGGCCTCCGGACTATTCAGCACCCCGGGCGGGTAGAAGGCGTGCAGGTACGCCGGATCGAACAGGTGCGGGGTGCGGGCCGCGAACGCCTCCCAGCCCTCCGTGCTGTTCCCGGCGCGGTCCAGATGGTCGAGCACCGCGAAGAACCACGCGACGGTCTGCGTCTCGCTGTACTTGTCCTGAAGGCCCAGGCGGTCGGCCAGGGCGCGCAGGCCCGCGCGGAATTCGGCCAGGGCGGCCAGCGCGGGCCGGTCGCGCAGCAGCGTCCACGCGACGAACAGGTGTGCCGCGTGCCCGAATCGGCCGTACCGCTCAGTCGCCTGCGTGAAGGCCCGCCTGAAGGAGGTCATGTGGCTATTCTGCCCGCGCGGCCCGCAGGGTCAGGTTCATCTCGTGGGTGCTGTCCGCGAAGCCCAGCGCCGCGTACAGCGGGCGGGCCATGTCGCTGCTGCCCAGGCTGACGCGCGTGACCCCACGTGTCCGCAGCGCGTCCAGGCAGGCCGTGACCAGCGTGCGGGCGTGCCCGGCGCGGCGATGGTCCGGGTGCGTCCAGACGTTCACCACCCGCGCCCGCCACGGCTGCGGATCACCGCGCGTGGGGCCCCAGTGCAGCAGGGTCACACCCGCCCCGGCGATCACCTCTCCCCTACCCTCCAGCAGGAAGCCCAGGTACAGACCGTCCCGCAGAGCGGATTCCACCCACGCGGCGTACGCGGGCCGCTCCGCGAGGTCGCGGGCGTCCGGGTAGCGGTGCGCGGCAATGGTGGCGGCGTCGGCGGGCGTGACGGGGCGCGTCAGGCCCCCAGTCTGCCGCACCGGAGTGCGCCCGGCGGCGCGGAGTCTGATAGAACGGCTGCATATGACGTTCGTGGCGCTGCTGCACGCGGTGAATCTGGGAGCGCGGCGCAAGGTGCCCATGACCGACCTGCGCGCCCTGCTGACCGGCCTGGGCCTGCGGGAGGTCCGCACGTACATCCAGAGCGGGAATGCCGTGTTCAGCGCGGACCCCGACCCGGACCTGCGCGGGCGGCTGGAGGCGGCGCTGGAAACACGGTTCGGTTTCCCGGTGCCCGTGACGCTCCGCACGGAGGCTGAGTGGCGGGAGGCGGCAACCGGTTGTCCCGCCCACCTGCGCAGCGAGGCGGTCGTGGTGGCGTTCCTGCGCGACCCGCCTGACCCGGAACGCGTGGCGGCCCTGCACGCGCGGGATGTGACCCCGGAACGCTGGGAGGTGGTCGGCCAGCACCTGTACCAGACGGTTCCGGAGGGTGTGCGGAACATGAAGCTGTCGGCCGCCGTGATCGAGCGGACGCTGGGCGTGGGCGTGACCGTCCGCAACGAACGGACCGTGGGGGCCATCGCGGCGATGCTGGACACCTGAGCCCCGGTGGGGACGTGGCTGGTTTAGCCTGCCGCATGACCCGCAAGTTCCCGCCCGCCGCGTTCCTGTCGGCCGCGCCGCTGCTGTTCGTGCTGCTCTGGAGCACCGGGTTCCTGGGCACCAAGGGCGCGGCCCGCAACGCCGATCCGTTCGCGTACCTGACGGTCCGGTTTGCCCTGGCGGCCCTGCTGATGCTGGCCCTGACGGCCGCGCTGCGCGCCCCGTGGCCCACGCGGGCGCAGGCGGGCCGGGCGGGCGTGACGGGCCTGCTGCTGCACGCCGGGTACCTGGGCGGCGTGACCACCGCCATCTGGCTGGGCCTGCCCGCCGGGATCACCAGCGTGCTGGTGGGCGTGCAACCCCTGCTGACGGGTCTGCTGTCCTGGCCGGTGCTGGGCGAACGGGTCACGCGGGCGCAGTGGGCGGGCCTGCTGCTGGGCTTCGTGGGCGTGCTGCTGGTCGTGGGCGGGCAGGGCGTCGGAAGTCAGACGGGGGCCAGCCGCCCGGCCCTGCTGGCCGCCGCGTTCGCGCTGATCTGCACCACTGCCGGCACCCTCTACCAGCGCCGCGCGGGCGGCGACATGCCGCTGCTGGGCGGCACGGCCGCGCAGTACGTCGTCAGCGCCGCCGCCCTCGGAACCGTCACGCTGGCACGCGGGGGCGGCGTGATCCACTGGGACGCGGAATTCATCGTGTCCCTCACGTGGCTGGTGCTGGTCCTGTCGGTCGGGGCGATCCTGCTGCTCATGCGCCTGCTGCGGGACCTGCCGGCGGCGCGCGTGAACAGCCTCTTCTACCTCGTGCCGCCGCTGGCCGTGCTGGAAAGCTGGGCGCTGTACGGCGAACGCCTGAGCCCCCTGTCGCTGGGCGGCCTGCTGCTGTGCGTGACCGGCGTGGCCCTCGCCGCCCGGCAACCCACCGCCCCCTTCCGACAGGACGGACCGTGACCAGTCCAGCCGAAGGAGGCGGGCGCGCGCCACACCTGAGGCACCCCGCGTTCAACCCGCACGGTACCGTGATTACATGCTTCCCTCCATACGCGCTGCCGGCTGTTTCGCCCTGCTCACCATCGGTGCAGGTCTGCCCGGACCGGCGTCTGCCCAGAGCGCCGCTCCACTGCAGGGACTGACAGACGCCGAGCTTGACCTACTGCTGTCCGCCACGGACCTCCTCGACCCGAACGGTTTTCTGCCCGGCGTGATCGCACCTGACCTGCCCTTCCGGGTAGCGCCGTTCATGAACCGCACGGTCGTGGGCAGCGTCATCCAGCCGTTCAGCACGAAAGTCGTCGTACGCACCACCCTGAATCCCGAAACGGCGAGCGCCATCGCTGAGGGCCTGCTCCGCCGGGACGGGTGGCTGGACATGTACCCCACCAACCCCACTATGGAGGTCTTTCAGGACGCTCCGGGCAGCACCACCCGAGGCGCGCCGCTGCTGTGCAAA
Source organism: Deinococcus depolymerans (assembly GCF_039522025.1). NCBI lineage: Bacteria > Thermotogati > Deinococcota > Deinococci > Deinococcales > Deinococcaceae > Deinococcus > Deinococcus depolymerans. The sequence continues at coordinate 151,935 of NZ_BAAADB010000007.1, forward strand.
CCCGGCCTGGGCGGTCAGATGAACATCAACGTATTCCCGAACGGATCCGGGCTGACGCAGGTCAACTATTCGTTCCAGGCCTTCGGCGCCGCCTGCCCTTCCGGCAGAGCCCGGACAACCCCGAATGCCTACGAATCTGTCTACGAAAATGCAGTTGACCCGCTTCAGACCCTGCTGAGCTCTGGCGTGACCCTCCCAGTCCTGTCCGCCCCCGCCGAAGCCCTGATCGAACCCAGCGGCAACGAGTACAGCGGCTCGTACTACAAAACGTACGCGAAAGTCTTCTCCTCGCTGAGCGCCGAGCAGGTCCGCGCCGCCTACGTGGGCCGCCTGAACGCGCAGGACTGGGCCACCACCAGCAGCACCCGCAAGGGCTCCGAACTGATCAGCACCGTGCGCCGCACCTTCGGAAAACGCACCCTGACCGCCACCTTCGCCCTCACCCCCCGTCCCGGCCAGACCCGCATGAACGGCACCAAGAGCCTTCAGCAGTACGACGTGAAATTCGAATTCACGTACTGAACGGCAGCGCGTCAGCGGGAAACCCAACACAACAGAGGCGCCCTGCCTCGGGTCAATCCCAAGGATCCCTGTGTGCCCGGCAACCCGCCGCCCGCCCGGCGCGTACTGCCTGACATGAGCGAACTGAACGGACGGATCGGCGGCGTCACCCAGGGCTACGACCTGCACGCCGCCTGGAACGGCGAACGCCTGACCGGCCGCATCGGCGGGACCTTCCAGGGCAAGGACATCAAGCTCACGGTCCGCGCCGGGGACGTGGACGGCCGCATCGGCGGCACCTTCGCCGGGTTCGACGCCGACGGCGACGTGACTCCCCAGAGCGTCAGCGTGCGCCTCGGCGGCCACATCGACGGGGACGACGTGCACCTCCAGATCAGCGGCGACCGCGTCCGGGGCCGCTACTCCGGCCGGATCGACGGCAAGACCGTGGACCTGCACGTCAGCGGTGACCGCCTGCACGGCCGCATCGGCGGCGTGCTGGACGGCAAGGACGTGAACCTCACCCTGGGCGGCGTGCCCGTGGAGGTCGCCGCGCTGGCCGCCGTCTGCGCGTACAAGGCCCTCGAAGACCAGCAGGCGCACGACGCCTCCGCCGCCAGCAGCAGCGGGGGGTGAATGGGCAGCAGGCAGTGGGGCGTGGGCCGGAGCCAGGGTTCCGTCCACGCCCCACTGCCTAGCCCTTTTTCACGGTTTACTCGCCTCTGTCCTTGCGGGGCAGCAGGAAGAATCCGGCGGCGCTGCCCAGGGCGAGCAGGACGGCGGGCGCGCCGGTGGCCCAGCTGGCGGTTCCGGCGAGGGCAGTCGTGAGGCCGAGAATGCCGAGGATCCAGCCGCAGGCGAGCAGGGCGAAGGTGGTCCAGGGGAGGCGGCTGACGGTCAGCAGGGTCAGGGGCAGGAGCGCGGCGGACAGGAGGATGCGGACGCTGCCGCTGGCCTGAAGGTCAGCGGTGGCGGCAATCAGTGCCCAGACGGTCAGCGCGGCGGCGGGGATCAGCAGCAGCGTGGCGGCGGGGCTGGTGGGTGTCCGGGTGCTGGTCATGCGGTCAGCGTAGTGGGTGGCGATCCGGCCTGCACGCGAGGTTGCGCCTTGCGGGCGGGCGCGGCGGTGGGGGATTCCCAGCAAGCCGCACATTCCCGCGTGTGGGTGCGTGGTACGTTCCGCGCATCATGACCGTGACTGCGAAGGCGAGGACGTTGGGAGAACTGCTTCAGACCGAAGGGTACGCCGGGCGCGCGCCGTTCGACGGGAAGATCCGGCTGGTGCAGGATGAAGTGCGGGAGAACCTGACCCGCAAGTTGCGGGGCGGCGAGGAGTTGTTCCCCGGTGTGGTCGGGTACGACGACACGGTGATTCCGCAGCTGGTGAACGCGCTGCTGGCGCGGCAGAACTTCATTCTGCTGGGTCTGCGGGGTCAGGCGAAGAGCCGGATTCTGCGGGCCATCACGGGCCTGCTGGACGAGGAAGTGCCGGTCATTGCGGGCGTGGACATGCCGGACGACGTGCTGAACCCGGTGGGCGCGGAGGGCCGTCACCTGCTCGAAGCGCACGGGCTGGACCTGCCGATCCGCTGGCTCCCGCGCGCGGACCGGTACGTGGAGAAACTGGCGACGCCGGACGTGACGGTCGCGGACCTCGTGGGCGACGTGGACCCGATCAAGGCGGCGCGTCTGGGCACCAGCCTGGGTGACGTGCGAAGCATGCACTTCGGGCTGCTGCCGCGTGCGAACCGGGGCATCTTCGCGGTGAACGAACTGGCGGACCTGTCCCCCAAGGTGCAGGTGGCGCTGTTCAACATCCTTCAGGAGGGGGACGTGCAGATCAAGGGCTACCCGGTCCGGCTGGAACTGGACGTGATGCTGGTGTTCAGCGCGAACCCGGAGGATTACACGGCGCGCGGGAAGATCGTCACGCCGCTCAAGGACCGCATCGGGTCAGAGATCCGCACGCACTACCCGACGGACGTGCGCCTGGGCATGGACATCACGGCGCAGGAGGCCGCGCGGGCCGAGGGTGTGATCGTGCCGCCGTTCATCGCGGAACTGATCGAGGAGATCGCGTTCCAGGCGCGCGAGGACGGCCGCGTGGACAAGCTGAGCGGCGTGTCGCAGCGCCTGCCGATCTCGCTGATGGAGGTCGCCGCCGCAAATGCCGAGCGCCGCAGCCTCGTGGCCGGGGACGCCCCGGTGGTGCGGGTCAGTGACGTGTACGCGGGCCTGCCGGCCATCACCGGGAAGATGGAACTGGAGTACGAGGGGGAACTCAAGGGTGCGGACAACGTGGCCCGCGACGTGATCCGCAAGGCAGCGGGGGCCGTGTACGCCCGCCACTACGGCAGCGCGAACACCCGCGACCTGGAGAAGTGGTTCGAGGCCGGGAACGTGTTCCGTTTCCCGCAGGGTGGGGACAGTGCCGCCGCGCTGAAAGCGGCCGGCGAGGTGCCGGGCCTGAGTGACCTGGCGGCCGAGGTGGCCGCGAGCAGCGACGACGCCGTGCGCGTGTCTGCCGCCGAGTTCATTCTGGAGGGCCTGTACGGCCGTAAGAAACTCTCGCGTGCCGAGGAACTGTACGCCGCGCCGGAACCCGAAACGCGCCAGCAGCGCGGCGGCCGCTGGAACTGATACGGACTCCGATTGAAGGGGCTGCAAAGCTCCTTCAATCCGAGCGGATGCGACTCGCAGAGCTGCCCCGCAGAGAAGGAGAGAAGCGGGTTCCGGACGTGGAGCTGGCAATCCGGTGAACTTCCGGATTGTCGGCGAAACAGACGGAATCCGTATGATACGGACTCCGATTGAATGGGCTGCAAAGGCCATTCAATCCGAGCGGAGCGAGCAGGAGAGAAACGGGTTCCGGACGTGGAGTTAACAGATCGGTGGTGTTCCGATCTGTTAACGAAACAGACGGAATCCGTATGAGACAGCAGGCGAACCGCAGACAGTGGGGAGTGGATCGGGGCGGGCGTCCCGTCCGCTCCCCACTGTCTGTATGCCGCTTCCTATTACCCTGGGGGGATGCTGCCCTCTGCTCTGGCTGATCTGATCGGGTTTCACGCGCCGCTGTCGGTGGTGCAGCGCGGGCAGGGGGGCGCGGTGACGCTGCTCACGCCGGGCGTGAACGTGCTGGCGCTGAACGCGACGTTCCTGCCGGGCGATGTGGGCGGCGTGGACCTGCGGGACGTGCAGGACTGGCATGAGGGGCAGGGGCTGCCGCCGCTGGTGGCCTGGGTGGGCGGCGAGGTTCCGGCGGGCCTGAAGGTTCAGGAGGTCGCGCGGGTGCGGGTGGGCGACTGGGCCGGTGAGGCGGGGCCGCCGGATGACCCGGTGGTCGTCGAGCAGGTGGGGCGTCTGCACCTGAGCGCGTGGGCGGGAGCGCTGTGCGCGGCGCACGGCACGCCGGGGTGGGCGGAGGGGCTGGCGCGGCAGCTGGCGGGACCGCTGGAGGCCGCTGCCGGGGCCTTCGCGCTGCTGATGGCGTACCGGGACGGGCAGCCGGTCGGGGCGCTGCTGTGGCAGGCGCGTGGGGCGGGCGGCGCGGCGCACCTGTGGGGCGCGGCCGACGCCGGGGTGGGCGAGGCGCTGCTGAACGCGGCGGCGGCCCTGGGTGCGGACCTGGCGGTCACGTTGCCCGGCGATGCCCGGTGGGACGGGCCGTCCGTACGCGCAGTCACGGAGGTACGGTATGGCCTGCTGATTCCCGTGCCGGGCGAGGCGACCCGGGGGGGGTAAGGGCGGGGCAGGTTTCGCTTGGACGTCGTACGGATTCCGGTTGAAAGGGTTGCACCCTCTTTCAACCCGAGCAGAGCGCGCAGGAGGGAAATGGATTCCGGGCGTGGCGTTGGCAACCCGGTGGTGTTCCGGGGTGTGAACGAGACCGACGGCAGTCCGTATCGGATGAGGCTGCGCTGCTCACAGGTGGCAGTTGCCAGGAAGCTGCCCGGAGTCCGTGAAATTCTCCTCATACGGATTCCGTTTGTTTCGCCGACAATCCGGAACTTCACCGGATTGCCGGCTCCACGCCCGGAACCCGTTTTTCTTCCACTCGCTTCGCTCCGATTGAATGGGCTTTACAGCCCATTCAATCGGAGTCCGTATCACTGGGTGGGGGATCAGCACACCCATCGCCGCACGGCCAACATGAGAAATGAGAAAGATTTCCTCATGGTAAAGAGACTTCGGCACGTTCTAATGCCCCCATGCTCCCCCAACCCCTGCGCGGCGCCAGTGTCGCCCTGCTGATTCTGACCCTCAGCGCCTGCGGCAGCACCGGCAGCACCCCCACCCCCACCCCGACCGACCCGGCCCGGAACGTCAGCGACACGCTCTCCCCGCAGGGCGTCGCCAGCCCCGTCACCCTGACGCTGGGGCAGCCGCAGCAGCTGACCGTCACGGTCGGCGGCCGCGCCCCTGCGCCCGGCCAGCTCGTGTGGACCACCAGCAACGCGGCGGTCGCCAGCGTCACGCAGGCCGGACTGGTCACGCCGGTCAGCGGCGGGAACGCCACCGTCCGCGCCGCCCTGAGCCGCAACGCGGCGGCCTTCATCGACTTCCCGCTGACCGTCAGCGGCGCCGCGCCCACCCCCACTCCGGCACCGGCTCCCGCGCCCGCCACGGACTTCGCGCAGCAGATTCTGGATCTCGTGAACGCCGCCCGCGCGCAGGGCCGCACCTGCGGGGCCACCGCCTACGCCGCCGCGCCCGCGCTGACCCTGAACGCGCAGCTGGGACAAGCCGCGCAGGGCCACGCCGCCGACATGGCCGCCCAGAACTACTTCAGCCACGACAGCAAGGACGGCCGCACCGCCGGGCAGCGCATCGCCGCCGCCGGGTATGCGTACCGCACCTGGGGTGAGAACATCGCCGCCGGGCAGGCCACCGCCGCGCAGGTCATGGACGGCTGGCTGAAAAGCGAGGGGCACTGCAAGAACATCATGAACCCCGCCTTCCGGGAACTCGGCGTCGGGTACGCGACCAGCACCTCCGGGCCGTACTGGGTGCAGGACTTCGGGGCCCGCTGACCGTCACGACATCAGGGAGGGGGAGGCTGCGACGGGCCTCCCCCTCCCTGGCTGTTGCTCTTTACCCGAACAGCGCCCGGTACTCGCCGTACCCCTGCGCGTCCAGTTCCGACACCGGCACGAAGCGCATGGCGGCCGAGTTGATGCAGTAGCGCAGCCCCCCATGCTCCTGCGGGCCGTCCGGGAAGACGTGTCCCAGGTGCGAGTCCGCCACCGCCGAACGGACCTCGGTGCGGGCGTACCCGATCCTGTAATCGGTGTTCTCGGTCAGCGTGACACTGGGAATGGGCCGCGTGAAGCTGGGCCACCCGCACCCCGCGTCGTACTTGTCCAGGCTGGAGAACAGCGGCTCGCCGCTCACGACGTCCACGTAGATGCCCTCCTCCGTGTGATCCCAGTACTCCCCGGTGAAGGCCCGCTCGGTGCCCTCGTGCTGGGTCACGCTGTACTGCATGGGCGTCAGGCGCTCGCGCAGCTCGGCATCGGACGGTTTCACGAACGGCTTGTCAGTCATGGAAGCAGTCTAGGCGCAGCGGGACGCCGGGACGGTGACCGAACGTAGGAAGTGGTGAGCGGGTCCGGGCCACTGTTCCCCCCACCCACCACAGCCCGCACTGCCCTTACAGCGGAATGTTGCCGTGCTTCTTGTAGGGCCGGGCCTCTTCCTTGTCGCGGAGCATGGTGAAGGTCTGGATCAGGACGCGGCGGGTGTCCTCCATGGGGATCACGTCGTCGATGTAGCCCTTGGCGGCGGCCACGTAGGGGTTGTCGAAGGCGTCCTTGTACTCGGCGATCTTCTGCGCGCGGGTCGCGTCGGGGTTGTCGCTGTTCTGGATGTCGCGGCGGTACACGATGTTCGCGGCGCCCTCGGCACCCATGACGGCGACGGCGGCAGTCGGCCAGGCGTACACGACGTCGGCGCCCATGTCGCGGCTGTTCATGGCGAGGTACGCCCCGCCGTAGCTCTTGCGGGTGATCAGGGTGACCTTGGGAACGGTCGCCTCGGCGTACGCGTAGAGCATCTTCGCGCCGTGCCGGATGATCCCGGCGTGTTCCTGCGCCACGCCCGGCAGGAAGCCCGTCACGTCCACCAGCGTCAGGATCGGGATGTTGTAGCAGTCGCAGGTGCGGATGAACCGCGCGGCCTTGTCCGACGCGTCGATGTTCAGCGTGCCCGCCATGACGCGCGGGTTGTTCGCCACGATGCCCACCGACTCGCCGTTCAGGCGTGCGAAGCCCACCACGATGTTCTTCGCCCAGTTCGGCTGGATTTCCAGGAAGGTGCCGTCGTCCACGAGTTCGTGAATCACGTCGTGCATGGCGTAGGGTTTGCGCTGGTCCGGCACGACGATGTCCAGCAGCCGCTCGTTCGTGCGGTCGGCCGGGTCGCCCGTCGGATGCGCGGGCGCCTTCTCGCGGGCGTTCTGCGGCAGGTAGCCCAGCAGGTCGCGCACGCCGGCCAGGACCGCCTCGTCACCGTCGTACTCCAGGTGCGCCACGCCGCTCTTGCGGGTGTGGACGTCCGCGCCGCCCAGCTGGTCGAAGGTCACGTCCTCCCGCGTCACGGACTTGATGACCTCGGGACCCGTGATGAACATGTAACTGCTGCCGCCGCTCATCAGGATGAAGTCCGTCAGGGCCGGCGAGTACACCGCGCCGCCCGCGCAGGGCCCCAGGATCGCGCTGATCTGCGGCACGGCGCCCGAGTAGATCGCGTTGCGGTAGAAGATCTCGCCGTAGCCGCTTAAAGAGTCCACGCCCTCCTGGATGCGCGCCCCGGCGCTGTCGTTCAGGCCGATCACCGGGCACCCCGTTCTGGCGGCCATGTCCATGATCTTCGTGACCTTCGCGGCGTTCATCTTGCCCAAGGAACCGCCCAGCACCGTGAAGTCCTGACTGAACACGAACACCTGCCGCCCGTGGATCGTGCCGCGCCCGGTCACGACGCCCTCGCCCGGCGCGTCCACGCCCTGCATCAGGCGGCCGCCCCGGTGCTCCACGAAGGTCCCCATCTCCAGGAAGGAACCGGGGTCGAGCAGCGCGTCGATCCGCTCGCGGGCCGTGAGTTTCCCGCCGGCCTTCTGTTTCTTCAGGCGTTCGGGGCCGCCGCCCTGCTCGACCCGCGTGCGGCGCTGCTCCATCGCCGCGATCAGTTCCTGTAACTCCACGCCCGGATTTGTCATGCCCGCATGGTATCCAAACGGGCGTTAGGCACCCGCGTGACCGGGCCGGGGACAGATGGCGGATGGCGGATGGCGGATGGCGGATGGCGGATGGCGGATGGCGGATGGCGGATGGCGGATGGCGGATGGCGGATGGCGGATGGCGGATGGCGGATGGCGGATGGCGGATGGCGGATGGCGGATGGTCAACAGCGTGTGCGCGACCCCGCCTCCACTGTCAAGCCCCACCCACTGCCCACTTCCCTCTTACCGCCCCGCTTCGACCTCGATGCCGTCCGCCTCGCTCATGCGGACGATGTTCGCCAGGGTGTGGATAGGCACGTTCAGGTCCGCGAGTTTCGCGCGGCCGTCCTCGAACTGCTTTTCCACCACGCAGCCGATACCCAGCAGCTCGGCGCCGCTGACCTCGATCATGCCTGCCAGCGCCCGCAACGTCCCGCCGGACGCCAGGAAATCGTCGATGACGACCACGCGGTCCCCGGCACCCAGGAACTCGCTGCTGATGAACAGGTCCACCACGCCGCCCTTGGTGCGGCTGACGGACTGCGCCGTGAAGGCGGGTTCTTTCATGGTGACGGGTTTCTTCTTGCGGGCGTACACCATCGGCACGCCCAGCACCATGGCCGTGGCGATGGCGGGCGCGATCCCGCTGACCTCGATGGTCACGATCTTGCCGGGGTTCAGCGGCGCGAAGTGCGCGGCGAACACCTCGCCCATCTCGCGCGTCAGGTGCGGCAGGAGCTGGTGGTTCACCAGTCCGTCCACCTTCAGAATCCCACCGGGAAGAACTTCACCCTGCTGCCGAATCGCGTCCACGAGTGCCTGCATGCCCCGGAGTGTACCCGCTGGGGCAGTGGGCCCTGAGCATTGAGCTGTGATACGGACTGCCGTTTGTTTCGCCGACAATCCGGAACTCCACCGGATTGCCAGCTCCACGTCCGGAGGGGCGTTTCTCTCCTTCTCTGCGGAGCAGCTCTGCGAGTCGCATCCGCTCGGACCCAGCGGGCTTTGCAGCCCATTCAATCGGAGCGGATGCGAGTAGGAGAGAAACGGGTTCCGGACGTGGAGTTGACGACCCGGTGCCGTTCCGGGTTGTCAACGAAACAAACGGCAGTCCGTATGAGCGCCGCGTTCCCTTACAGCTCGTTGATTTCGGGTTTGAAGCCCACCTGCCGGATGTACTCCAGGTATTCGGGGCCGGTGAGTGCCTCGCGTTTGCCGCTCAGGGCGACGAACATGGCTTCGAGGACGTTGGTGGCGAAGTTGCGGCTGCCCATGCGGGGCGTGGTGGTGATCAGTCGGGCCACGCCGCGCGCTTTCATCCAGTCGCGGTCGGCCTGGGTGATGGTCTGCGTGAGGATGGTCTTGCCGGTCAGGTCCTGCGGGGCGTAGCGTTTGGCGTAGTGGGTGTCTCCGGCGATCACGTCGGCCCAGGCGTAGTACTTGGTGCCGTTGCCCTGCACGCTGGTCTCCTGCTTGGCGCCGGTCGGGTAGAACCAGTCCTGCGGGAGTTTGGTGATGACGGGCAGGATCAGGCCCGCCACGCGCCGCAGGGATGCCAGCGAGCGCAGGGGCCGGTCGATGTTCAGGCCAAACACGATGTCCCCGAACACGATGTCCGCGCCGTGTTCGGCGAGGGCCTCGGCCATGCCGAAACGGTCCACGGCGGAGACCATCAGGACCCGGCGCGTGCGCCAGTTCAGGACCGGGTCGAGCTGGGCGATGGCGTCGCGTTCCAGGGTGTTCTTCAGGCCGCTGCCGTCCAGCACCGGGGTGATGCGCGCCCCGGCGACCAGCTTGCGGACGTTCGTGAAGGTGTAGCGTTTCCCGCCGGCCAGCAGGTACAGGTCCGCGCCGCCCAGCCCGAAGGCGTCCACGCGGCCGTCGAGGGCCTGGAACAGGGCGGCCATCCTCTTCGCGTCACCGTCCGTGCCGATCCGCTCGATGATGAAGGGCTGGCCGAGCACGGTGACGGTCTCGCGGGCGTTGCGGGCGCTGCTGCCCAGGCTGACGCTGACGACATGCTTGTGCCCGGCGGGCGCGGGCTGCCAGCCCTGGAGGGGATCGGTCATGCGGGGCATTCTACGCGCGGGGCCGGGAGCTACGTCCGGTTCAGGTGGGCGCGTCCAGCGTCACGCGCGCCCCCGCGCGGGCCGAGGCGTACAGGGCGTCCAGCACACGTGCCTGCGCGACCGCGTCGGCGGGGGGGTACAGCGCCGCTTCCTGCCCGCGAGCGACCCGCTGGAAGTGCGCGACCATGCGCGCGTACCCGTTCGAGGGCGGGAACTCCTCGCGGGTTTCCTGGCCACCCACGTTCAGGTGCAGCGTCACGGGCTCGTGCGTGTGGCTGTGGTACACGCGGGGCACGTCCAGCGTGCCGCGCGCACCCACGACCGTCAGGCGACTGAAGCTGGGGTCCGTCCAGTCGAAGGCGCAGTCCAGGCTGCCCAGCGCGCCCCCGAAGTCCAGGGTGCCGCTGAGGGCCACGTCGATGTCGCCCGTGCCGGGTGACGCCCCGGCGGGCGTCCAGCGAGCGGCAGCAGTCACGGCCCTCGGTTCGCCGAGCAGCAGGCGCATCAGGTTCACGGGGTAGGTGCCCACGTCGAACAGCGCCCCGCCGCCCTGCGCGGCGTTCCAGCGGAAGTCGTCGGGGTTGGTCATGTGGAACCCGAACGCACCGTGCACGGACCGCACGTCGCCCAGCGTGCCGCCGCGCACGAGGTCCACGATCCGCAGGACATGCGGCTGGAAGCGGTACGCGAAGGCCTCCAGCAGCGTGCCGCCCGTCTGCGCGGCTGCGTCCGCGAGCTGCTGCGCCTCGGCGGCGTTCAGGGTCAGGGGTTTCTCGGTCAGGACGTGCTTCCCGGCCCGCAGCGCCGCCAGCGTCCAGGGCAGGTGCGCGTCGTTCGGCAGGGGGTTGTACACGGCGTGCACGTCGGCCGTGATCAGGTCATCGTACGTGCCGGCGACCCGCACGCCCCATTCCCGCGCGAACGCCTGCGCCCGCGCCGAGTGCGGGTCGCGCACGCCCACGCACGCGACCTCGCCGCCCGCCTCGCGGATCGCGGGAATCAGGGCGCGGGCAATGCGGGCGGCGCCCAGCAGCCCCCAGCGGAACGCAGGTTCAGTCATACCCGCAGCCTACCGCAGTCCCCCCGGCTCCCCTGGAGTCATGGATTCCGTCTGTTTCGTTCATCACCCGCCAACGCACCGGATTGCCAATTCCACGCCCGGAACCCGCCCTGCTCCTCCTGCTCTCCGAGTCGCATCCGCTCGGATTGAACGGCTTTGTCAGCCGTTCAATCGGAGTCCGACTCATGCGGATTCCGTTTGTTTCGCCAACAATCCGGAAGTTCACCGGATTGCCGGCTCCACGTCCGGAACCCGCTTCTCTCCTTCTCTGCGGGGCAGCTCTGCGAGTCGCATCCGCTCGGATTGAACGGGCTTTGCAGCCCATTCAATCGGAGTCCGTATCAGACTTCGCCGCCCCAGTCCGCGCCGTGCGCGCGCCACGCGGCCTCGATGTGCGTCAGGACGTCCAGCGGCAGCGGGCCTTCCTGCACGATCCGGACGTTGCGTTCCAGGTTCTCGATGCTGGCGGTGCCCACGATGGCGCTGTGCACGCCCGGCGCGTACGCACTGAAGCGCAGCGCGAACTGCGTCCAGTCCAGCCCGGCGGCCTCGCGCACGCCGTTCAGGTCGAGCTGGCCCAGCCGTTCCCAGTACGTCTCAGCGTAGTCGCCGGCCGGACGCTGCGTGAAGCGCCACGCGGCGTTCGCGATAGGCCGCTTGGCGATCACGCCCAGCCCGGCGTCCTGCGCGGCAGGCAGCACCTGATGGCGGCTCCACTGGTCGGCGAGGTTCACGCTCGTCTCCAGGCTCCCGAAGCGCCCGGACTGCGCGGCCCAGGCCAGCGCCTCGTTCTCGCCGCTGTACGCCGCCACGCGGATCAGGCCGGCAGCGCGGGCGTCGTCCAGCGCGCCCAGCAGGTCCTCGCGGCGCAGCGTGTCGGGCGGGCAGGAGTGCAGGTGGAAGATGTCGATCCAGTCGCAGCGCAGCCGCGTCAGGGCCTGCTCGATGCCCAGGCGGATGGCCTGCGGGGTCCAGTCGTCGGCGCCGTCCGCGCCGTACCCGCCCTTGCTGCTGAGGATGAAGTCGTGCCGCCGGTACGACAGGTGCCGCCCGATGCGTTCCTCGCTGAGACCGTAGCCGCGCGCCGTGTCCACCAGGGTCACGCCCCGGTCCACCGCGCGGTTCAGCAGCGTCCCGACGTGCTCCTCGGTCAGCGCCGCGTCCCCGACCTGCCCGGCCCCCAGGCCCAGCGCCGAGACGCGCAGGCCAGTCGTTCCAAAGTCCCGTTGCTCCATACCCGGCATTCTGCACCCGCGCGGGTCAGGGGGCCGCCAGCTGCGCCCGGGCGTCCTCCTGCGACCGGAACTGCAACTCGTACAGGTCACGGTACAGGCCGCCCTGCGCGATCAGCGCGGCGTGCGGGCCGTCCTCGACGACGCGGCCCCCGTCCATGACCACGATCCGGTCGGCATTCCGGATGGTGCTCAGGCGGTGCGCGATCACGAACGTCGTGCGGCCCTGCATCAGCCGCTCCAGCGCCGCCTGCACCAGCGCCTCGGACTCGTTGTCGAGCGCGCTCGTCGCCTCGTCCAGAATCAGGATGCGGGGGTCCTTCAGGACCGCCCGCGCGATCGCCACGCGCTGCCGCTGCCCGCCGGACAGTTTCACGCCCCGCTCGCCCACCACCGTGTCGTACCCCTGCGGGAAGGCCGTGATGAACTCGTGCGCGTTCGCGGCGCGGGCCGCCGCCTCGACCTCCTCGGGACGCGCGCCGGGACGGCCGTACAGGATGTTCTCGCGCACCGTGCCACTGAACAGCAAGGTTTCCTGCGGCACGAGGCCCACCTGCGCCCGCAGGTCCGCCAGGGCGTACTCGCGCACGTCCCGGCCATCCACGCGCAGCGTGCCGCCCGTCACATCCCAGAAACGCGGAATCAGGTTCACCAGCGTCGTCTTCCCCGCCCCGCTCGGCCCGACGAGCGCCACGACCTGCCCGGCCGGGACGTCCAGCGTCACGTCCCGCAGCACCGCGCCCCGCTCACCGTCCGCGCCGTACCCGAACGAGACTCCCTCGAACGCCACCCGGCCCTCCGCGCGGGCCAGCGGCGCCGGCTGCGCGGGCTGCGGCAGGTCACTGCGCTCGTCCAGCAGCTCGAAAATCCGGCCCGACGCGCCCAGCGCCTCCTGAAACTGATTGAAGATCCCGGTCAGGGCCGCCACCGTCCCCCCCACCTGAAGCGCGTAGAACAGGAACGTCACCAGATTCCCCGGCGTCAGGCTGCCCGCCATCACCTGCCGCCCCCCGTACCACAGCACCACCGCCAGCGCCCCGAACGTCAGGAAACTCATCACGCCCGCCATCAGCGCCTGCCACTGCGCGCGCCGCAGCGCCGCCCGGAAGCTCGCCAGCACGCCCTCCCCATACCGGCCCTGCTCCACGCCCTCCGCCGTGAAACTCTGCACGACCCGCACGCCGCTGATCGCCTCCTCGGCACTGGCGTTCGCGCCCGCCACGGCGTCCTGCACCTCACGGCTCACCCGGCGGATCTGACGCCCCACCACCACCGCCGTCCCGATCACCAGCGGAATCACCGCCAGCGTCAGCAGGCTCAGGCGCGCGCTCGTGCTGACCAGCAGCACCACCGCCCCCACCAGACTCACCGACTGCGCCGCCAGTTGCGCCAGCGCCGTACTCGTCACCGTCTGCACGGTCCCCACATCCGAGGTCAGGCGGCTCGTCAGGTCCCCCGTCTTATGCTCCCCGAAAAAACGCGGCGAGAGCGTCAGCAGGTGCGAGAACACCGCCCGCCGCAGGTCCGCCACCACGCCCGCCCCCACCCGCGAGAGCAGGTACGACTGCGCCGCCCCGAACACCGCCGACAGCGCGAAGATCCCCAGCAGCAACAGCACCGTCCGGTCCAGCTGCGACGTGTCCGACGACCCCACCCGCAGGAACGACGCATCAATCAGACGCCCGAACAACGCCGGGAACACCAGATTCAACCCACTCGACACCAACGTCGCCAGCAACCCCACCACGAACAACGCCCGGTACGGCCGCGCAAACGCCAGCAACCGCACCAGCTGACGCGGATCCCGCCGCACACGCGGAGCATCCGGACTCAAAGGAAGTGCAGGGCGGCCAGGACGGGAGAACATGACCACAGGGTACGCGGGATGAGGAGTGCCCTGTGGGGAGAAGGGAGTGGGAAGGGCAACACAGCTGCTTCGCAGGACACAGCTGCTTCGCAGAACCCCTCAGTCAGCTGCGCTGACAGCTCCCCTCAAGGGGAGCCTTGAAAGGCGACCGTCATCGCCACCAGGCCCGTCGTGCGCGCAGCGCGCGGGGCGCACGCGGCGTTAGCGGAAGATGGCGTGTGAGGCGTGGCCGTCCCCGCCCCACACCCACCGACCAAGCACGCGAAATACCTGCCCAGTGCCAACGAAAGCCCCCCCGTCCCCTCTGGGGATGGGGGCTGGGGGGTGGGGCCATCAGTAGAACCTCCAGGCCAAACGCCCGGAACTCGATCAGGCCAGAGCCGTTTCCGGAGCCGTGTACGGCAGCTCGAAGGCGTCCGCGACGCCCTGGTAGGTCAGTTTGCCCTGGTGGGTGTTCAGGCCGAGCATCAGCGCGGGGTTGCGGTGCAGGGCGCTGGGGCCGTGGTCGGCGAGCAGCAGGGCGTACGGGAGGGTCTGGTTGGTAAGGGCGAAGGTGCTGGTGCGGGGGACGGCGCCGGGCATGTTGGCGACGCCGTAGTGGATGACGCCGTCGACGATGTAGGTGGGGTCGTCGTGGGTGGTGGCGTGGATGGTTTCGACACAGCCGCCCTGGTCGACGGCGACGTCGACGATGACGCTGCCTTCGGGCATGAGGCCCAGCATGTCGCGGGTGACGAGGTGGGGGGCCTTGGCGCCGGGGATGAGGACGCCGCCGATGAGGAGGTCGGTGGTGGGGAGCAGGTCGCGGATGTTGGCTTCGCTGCTCATCATGGTGGTGATCTTGCCGAAGAAGACGTCGTCGAGGTACGCGAGGCGGCGCTGGCTCACGTCAAGGATGGTGACCTTGGCGCCGAGGCCCATGGCCATCTTGGCGGCGTTGGTGCCCACCACGCCGCCGCCGATGATGGTGACGTGGCCGGGTTGCACGCCGGGAACGCCGCCGAGGAGGACGCCGCGTCCGCCGACGGGTTTCTGCAGGTGGTACGCGCCGGCCTGGACGCTGAGGCGGCCCGCGACCTCGCTCATGGGGGTCAGCAGGGGGAGGCTGCCGTCGCCCGTCTGCACGGTCTCGTAGGCGACGCCGGTGGTGCCCGCCGCGAGGAGGGCATCGGTGAGGGGGCGGTCGGCGGCGAGGTGCAGGTACGTGAACAGCAGCAGGTCGGGGCGGAGGTAGTGGTACTCGCTCTGGATGGGTTCCTTGACCTTCACGACCATCTGCGCGGCCCAGGCTTCGTCGGCACTTCCCAGGGTGGCGCCGGCGTTCACGTAGTCCTGGTCGGGGATGCCGCTGCCGAGGCCGGCGCCCTGCTGGACGGTGACGGTGTGGCCGCGGCGGACGAGGGTGGCGACGCCGCCGGGGGTGAGGGCGACGCGGTTTTCCTTGACCTTGATTTCTTTGGGGAGTCCGATGTGCATGGGTGTGACCTCGCTGGCCGCGCAGGTGTCTCCTGCCGGCGGTGGTACTTCGTCTGTGACGCAAGATTAACAGTTCTTCACGGACCGGCGATTGCCGGTAACGGCCCGATTCGGGGTAGCTTCGCAACGCTGTTGCCCGTTCATGTCAGAATACGATCAATCATGTCTCAGAACCTTCTTGACGCACTGGACCGGCAGATTCTCGGGATCCTGCAGCGCGACGCCCGCATCGCGAACACGGAACTCGCCGACGAGATCGGCCTGACGCCCGCCCCGACGCTACGCCGCGTGCGCCGCCTGGAGGAGGAGGGCGTGATTCAGCGGTACGTGGCGCTGCTGGACCCGAAGATGGTGGGTCGGGAACTGATGGTGATCGTGCGCGTCACGCTGGACAAGCAGACCAAGGCGGGCTTCGAGGAGTTCGCGAAGAAGATGCAGGACCGCCCGGAGGTGCTGGAGTGCTTCCTGTGCCTGGGCGACATCGACTACCTGCTGAAGGTGTGCGTGCCGGACCTGGACGCCTACCAGCATTTCCTCGTGAACACGCTGGCCGCCATTCCCGGCGTGCGCAACACGGCCAGCACCATCGTGGTGAAGCAGGAAAAGCACACGACCAGCCTCCCGCTCGACTGACCACGCCCGGCGTTCAGGACGATCTCATGGGCGCTGTGGGAGACTGCGGGCATGCATCAGCGTGTTCTGTCCTGCGTGGCCCTGCTGGGCGTTCTGCTCTCCGCCTGCGCCCCGGCCGCGTCGCAGTCGGCGGCGCCGGCCGCGCCCGCGCCGCAGAAGGCCCCGCCCGCCCCCGTGTCGTTCGAGGCGATGCCGTTCCTGTCGGAGGGTCCGGTGCGGTCGTTCCCGGCGCCGCCGCCCATGACCATCAATCCGGCCCGGACGTACCGCGCGGTCCTGAAGACAGCCCAGGGGGACGTGACGGTGGACCTGTACGCGAAGGCGTCGCCGGTCGCGGTGAACAACTTCGTGTTCCTGGCCCGCCATCACTTCTATGACGGCACGCGCTTTCACCGGGTGATCGAGGGCTTCATGGCGCAGGGCGGCGATCCCCTCAGCGCCGATCCGGCCCGGTCGGCGGAGTGGGGAACGGGCGGCCCCGGGTACCAGTTCATGGCGGAAGTCCAGAACGGGCTGCGGTTCGACCGGGCGGGCGTGCTGGGCATGGCGCGCGCGGCGAGCCTGAATTCGCAGGGCAGTCAGTTCTTCATCACGGTCGCCCCGGCGGACTTCCTGAGCGGCGGGTACACGGTGTTCGGGCAGGTGGTCGGCGGTCAGGAGGTCCTGAACCGCCTGCAACGGAACTACACCGGCAGCGGCCGGGTGGTCGGGGCGGGCGCGGACCTCCTGACCGGCGTGCAGGTGTTCGAGTCCCGCTGACCGGCGGGGGGCGCGGCCTGATCCTGTAAGGAGCGTTCCATCCCGCGCGGGGCGGGGCGCTTTACACTGGCGGGCATGCGTGTTCGTTCCTTTCTTCCGCTCGTGGTGGCCGGCGCGGCCCTCTGGTACGTCCGCAGCGTGTACCGGTTCCGGGACCCGGTGCGGCTGCCGCGGGTGGGGCCGGGCGAGGTCCTGAGTCCCGCCGACGGCACCGTGAGTTTCGTGCGCCGCGTGCAGGGCGCCCAGGCGGACGGCGTGAACGTGGCCGGGCTGCTGAATGTACCGGAGGCCGCGGACGGCTGGCTGATCGGGATTCTCGTGGGGCCGCTGGACGCGCATTACGTGTACCAGCCGGTGGCGGGGCAGGTCGCGCGGGTCACGCACCGGGCGGCCCCGGTGAACGTGCCGCTGCTGGGTGCGGGCGCGGCGGCCGGGTTCCTGGCCGGGCGCGTGTCGGACCTGCTCGGGGCGCGCGGCACGCTGGAGAACGACCGGCTGACCAGCGTGACGGTCACGCCGTTCGGGGACGTGACGGTCACGCTGGTCGCGCCGGGGGCGGGGCTGCGCGTCACGGCCTACCAGCAGGCAGGCGACGCGGGCCGCGCCGGGTTCAAGGCGGCGTTCCTGGAGGAAGGTGGGCTGGTGCTGCTGCACCTGCCGGCGGCGTTCACGCCGGTCGTGGGGGTCGGGGAGCGCGTGCTGGGCGCGCACACGGTCGCGGCCCGCGCCGACAACTGAGACGGACTCCGATTGAATGGCTGACAAAGCCGTTCAATCCGAGCGAAGGGTAGTCGGCTGGAACTATGCCCGACACCACTGAAATGGGAGCGTCCGGGGCCTATCCCCGGACGTGTCAAAAGAGCTCCCACTCGAGAGTTTCGTCTGTCAGAACCCCGCCTG
>NZ_BAAADB010000008.1:0-63774 GCF_039522025.1 Deinococcus depolymerans
CCTCCAGCGCACACCGGCGATGGCGATTGGGCTGACCGATCGCGTTTGGACGCTGCGAGCGTGGCTGTCACGGCCTCAAGGCGTTCCCTGTCGGGCATAGTTCCAGCCAACTACCCCTTTCGCCTGTCGGCGCTTTACTCCAGCAGGCCGCTGCGGCGCAGCAGGGCGTCCGCGTCGGGGTCGCGGCCCATGAATTCACGGTACAGGTGGGCGGGGTCGGCGCTGTTGCCGCGGCTGAGGATGCTGTCCACGTAGGCGCGGCCGGTGTCGCGGTTGAAGATGCCCTCGGCGGCGAAACGGCTGAACGCGTCGGCGTCGAGAACCTCGGCCCACTTGTAGCTGTAGTACCCGGCGCCGTAGCCGACGGGACTGCTGAACAGGTGGTTGAACGCGGCGATCATCGCGTAGTGCGCGGGCAGCGGGGTGGGGTTGAAGCGGGCCATCAGGTCGCGGGCGTACGCGATGTGGTCCGTGTCGCCTTCGGGGTCGAATTCGACG
This sequence comes from Deinococcus depolymerans, assembly GCF_039522025.1. Taxonomy (NCBI): domain Bacteria; kingdom Thermotogati; phylum Deinococcota; class Deinococci; order Deinococcales; family Deinococcaceae; genus Deinococcus; species Deinococcus depolymerans. The sequence goes on from NZ_BAAADB010000008.1 coordinate 499, forward strand.
TGCAGGCTCAGGTCGGTCAGGCCGAAGGAGTACTGGCGCATGGCGGCGTTCGCGGCGCGGTAGTTGCGGGCGGCGATCATGCGCTCGAACAGCGCCTGCGGGATGGGCTCGCCGGTCTGGTAGTGGCGGGCGAACAGGTCGAGCGCCTCGCGTTCCATGACCCAGTTCTCCATGATCTGGCTGGGGAGTTCCACGAAGTCCCACGGGACGTTGGTGCCGCTCAGGCTGCGGACTTCCACGCGGCTCATGGCGTGGTGCAGCAGGTGTCCGAACTCGTGGAAGACGGTCTCGACCTCACGGATGGACAGCAGGGCGGGCGTCTGGGCGTCGGGGGGCGTCATGTTGCCGCACATCAGGCCCAGGTGGGGTGCCACGCCGCGCTCGCGGGGGCCGCCGGTGATGAAGGCGTTCATCCACGCGCCGGCGCGTTTGCTGTCACGGGGGAACCAGTCGGTGTAGAAGCTCGCGACGTGGGTGCCGGTCTCGTCGTGAATGGTGTAGTAGCGGACCTCGGGGTGCCAGCCGGGGGCGGCGCTCTCGGTGACGGTGATGCCGAACACGCGCTTCGTGATCTCGAACAGGCCTTTCAGGACGCCGTCCATGGGGAAGTAGGGCCTGAGGGCTTCCTCGTCGAAGTCGTACTTCGCCTGACGCTGCTTCTCGGCCCAGTACGCGACGTCCCAGGCTTCCAGTTCGGGGGCGTCTGCGCCGACCTGCGCGCGGTGGAAGGCGCGCAGTTCCTCGTTCTCGCGTTCGAAGGCGGGGCGGGTGCGGGCGTCCAGGTCCCGTTCGAAGGCCAGGGCGCGCTCGCCGCTGCCTGCCATGCGGTCTTGCAGCACGTAGTCCGCGAAGTTCTGGAAGCCCAGCAGCTGGGCCTTCTCGCGGCGGAGTTTCAGGATCTCGCGGATCAGGGGGCGGTTGTCCCGGCCGTCCTGCTGGCCGACCCGGCTGTTGGCGAGCCACAGGTCGCGGCGCAGGTCGCGGTCGTCGGCGTACGTCAGGACCGGCAGCAGCACCGGGGCGTGCAGGGTCAGGCGGTGGCCCTCCTTCCCTCTGGCCTCCGCGTCGCGGCGGGTGGCGTCCTGCACGCGCTGCGGCACGCCCGAGAGGCGCCCGGTGGGCACGTACAGTTCGAAGGCGGCCGTCTCGTCGAGCACGTTCTTGCTGAACTGGCTGGTCACCTCGGCCAGGCGGGTGTTCAGGGCCAGCAGGCGTTCCTGCTCGGCACCCTGAAGGTCAGCGCCCTCGCGGCGGAATTCGTCGATGGTGAGCTTCAGGTGCCGGGCGCGCACGGGGTCGAGCGCGGCGGCCGCGGGCGTGGCGGCGAAGGCTTTCAGCGCGGCCCACAGGCCGGGGTGCAGGCTGAGTTTGGTGTAGAACTCGCTGGTCCTGGGCAGGATCGCCATCTTCGCGGCGTGCCATTCGGGGCTGCTGTTCACGCTGTCGAGGTGGTGGACGATGGTGTTCACGGTATCCAGCTGCTCGGTCAGGGTGTCCAGGTCGGCCATGAAGGTCGCAAAGCCGCGCTCGCCGCTGCGGGCCAGCTCCTCGAGTTTCGCCTGTGTCTGCGCGAGCAGGGTGTCCACGGCGGCCTCGGCGTGTTCGGGCGCGATGCGGTCGAAGGGAATGCGGAAGCCGACGTTCAGCAGCGGGTTGCTGACGCCGGTCGGCTCGGTCTGGGTTGCAGTCATCACTGACGAGTATAGAAGGGTGGCGTGCGGCGAATGTAGGCACATTGGCGCAGGTGCGGAGGAGATGAAAAAACCGGAGGTGCCCAGGTGGGCGCCTCCGGTCAGGGATGGTGTGGGATTACCAGCGGTCGTCGCGGCGGCCACCGCCGTACTCGCTGACGGGCGCGGCCTTGGTGACCACGATGTTCTTGGCCTGCGGGCCCTTGCCGCGCTGACCTTCTTCCACTTCGAACTCGACTTCATCGCCCTCGTTGAGCTTCTTGAAGCCGGTGCTCTGGATGGCGCTGAAGTGCGCGAACACGTCGGGGCTCCCTTCCGTCTGAATGAAACCGAAGCCCTTCTCCGCGTTAAACCATTTCACTTTACCTACAGCCATGTTCAACTCCTTAGTCTCCAAAGGCACGAAGAGACGCACAGAAACCTTGTGCGCCCCTTACTCACTGCGTACCCAGGAAAACTATGGGGTCAGTGTAGGCCCCCGCCCCCCTCTCAATTGAAAGCCGCTTCACAGTTGATAGGGGTGGTGATGGGGGGCCGGGATCAGGCTGGGGCTTAGGCTGTGTTGCATGGGTGTTCTGAGCGAGTCGCTGAGCCTGCAGCTGCAGCTGCTGTTTCCCCTGCTGGTCGCCGCGCTGCTGGGAGGGCTGGTCGGCTGGGAGCGCGAGGGACCTCGGCGCGGCGCGGGCCTGCGCACCCACATGCTGGTCGGCGTGAGCGCCGCGCTGTTCGTGGAGCTGGCCGGGCAGATGATCCGGCTGTACCTGTCGGTGGGTGGGGGCGTGCGATTCGATCTGGCCGGGGTGCTGGGCGCGGTGGTGAGTGGCGTGAGTTTCCTGGGGGCCGGCACGATCTTCTTCGCGGGGCCGGAACGGGGAACGCGCGGCCTCACCACGGCCGCGAGCCTGCTCTCGACCGCCGGGGTGGGAGTCGCCTGCGGTCTGGAGCTGTTCGTGCTGGCGGGCGGCGCGACCCTGCTCTTCCTGTTCATCCTGCGCCCGCTGCACGCCGTGGAGCGCCGCTGGCTCGCGCGGGTCCGCGACGATGGTCCGGGCATGCCGGACTGAGCGGCGGGGCAGGCCGGTCCTGCCTTGCACCGCCCACAATATTGTATACAATATCCACAATGACCTCCTTCGAGCGTCCCACCCTGGTCCGCGACGGCGTCTACGAACACCTGCGCCGCGCCGTGCTGGACGGCGACCTCGCCCCCGGCGAACGCCTGGGCGAGGTTGAACTCGGCGCGCAGCTCGGCGTGTCCCGCACCCCCATCCGCGAGGCCCTGATGCGCCTCACGCAGGACGGCCTGCTCGTCGCCGAGGCAAACAAGGGCGTGCGCGTCCGCACCCTCAGCGCCACCGAGGCCCGCGACACCTACGTCGTCCGCGAGGAACTCGACGGCCTGGCCGCCGCGCTCGCCGCGCAGCACCACACCCCCACCGACGCCGCCGCCCTGCGCGCCGCCCTGGATGACCTGCACGCCGCGCCCGGCAGCGACTACCGCGCCCAGACCCGCCTGGACCTCGCCTTCCACCGCGCCATCACGCACGCCGCGCACAACGCCGCCCTGAACGACCTGAACCGCGACCTCGAACAGCGCGTCGCGCTCATCAAGCACCAGACCCGCACGTACAACGCCCACCCGCAGACCGACGCCCAGCACGCCGCCCTGCTGGACGCCATTCTCGCCCGTGACCACGACGCCGCGCGGAACGCCGCCCGCACGCACGTCCGCACCTTCGCCGCCCTCGTCCTGAACGACCTTCAACCCAGGAGCACCCCATGATCGACCAGCTGTACCGCAAAGCCGTCCTGACCGTCGCCGGGCAGAAAACCATCGAGAACGCCGTCCGCGCCCGCGGCTGGGGCATGGCGCAGCGTTTCGTCGCCGGGGAAACCCCCCAGACCGCCATCCAGGCCGTCCACGACCTGAAGAAAGACGGCATCATGGCGAACCTCGACCTGCTGGGCGAATTCATCGAGAGCCCCGCGCAGTGCACGCAGTTCGCCGACAACGTCATCACCATGCTCGACGCCGCGCACGCCGACGGCATCACGCCCTACGTCAGCATCAAGCTCTCCAGCGTCGGCCAGGGCAAGACCGTGGATGGTGAAGACCTGGGCCTCACGAACGCCCGGCGCATCATCCGCCGCGCCAGGGAGTACGGCGGCTTCGTGTGCCTCGACATGGAAGACCACCCCCGCGTCGACCAGACCCTCATGCAGTTCCGCACCCTCGTCGGCGAGTTCGGCGGGCAGCACGTCGGCACCGTCCTCCAGAGCTACCTCTACCGCACCGAGAAGGACCGCGCCAGCCTGGACGACCTGAAACCCAACCTCCGCATCGTGAAGGGCGCGTACCTGGAACCCGAAACGGTCGCGTACCCGCAGAAAGCCGACGTGGACGCCGCCTACCGCCGCCTCGTGTACGCCCACATGAGCGCCGGGAACTACGTGAACGTCGCCACGCACGACGAGAGCATCATCCACGACGTGCAGATGTACGCCCTGGCGCACGGCATCAGCAAGGACGCCTTCGAATTCCAGATGCTGTACGGCATCCGCCGCGACCTGCAACGCAACCTCGCCGCCGCCGGGTACCGCGTCCGCGCGTACATCCCCTACGGCCGCGACTGGTACCCCTACTTCAGCCGCCGCATCGCCGAAACGCCCCGCAACGCCATGTTCGTCCTGCGCGGCATGCTCAAAGGCTGAACGAACGTGATGAACCCGCTGGGGTACATCAACCTCTTCTGGCTGCATGAGGTCCTGAATTCGGCCGTTCATGTCTCAGACGACTGGTACCGGCAGACCTATCCGGACAAGGTGGATTTTGAGATGGACAGCTACGTGCTGGCCCCGTACACCGGCAATGCGCACAGCCTCCAGGCGTTTCTGGCACATGGACTCAGACCCGTCTTCGACTCGCTGAACGACTTCCAGAAGGTTCTCGTCCTCGACTGCCTTGCGCTTCTGCTCGCCAGAGACGAGCCTTCGCTGTGGGAGAAAGTCAACTTCTTCGACACCGTCATGAGCAACCGGATCGTGCTGGCCGACGAGCCAGTGCCTCTCTTCAGAGCGTTCTTCGACGTCCTCAGCGCGGGAACGGAACCGGAACTCGCCACCTACCGGGACATTTCAGCTCCCGTATTCAACCCAGCCGACCCCATCTCGCGCTACCAATTCTGTTAAGGAGACCCACCATGATCAAAGTTCAGGAGTACCGCCCGCAGAGCTTCATCGATTTCACCAAAGAGGAAAACGTCACCGCGTATCAGGACGCCCTCAAGAAAGTCCGCGCCGAGCTGGTCGGGAAGCACTACCCGATGGTCATCAATGGCGAGCGGGTGGACACGGCGGAGAAGCTGACCAGCCTGAACCCCTGCGACACCTCGGAAGTGGTGGGAACGACGGCGAAGGCGACCATCGAGGATGCCGAGCGTGCCCTGCAGGGCGCGTGGGCGGCGTTCGAGAGCTGGAAGAAGTGGGACATGGACGCCCGCGCGCGGGTGCTGCTGAAGGCGGCCGCGATCCTGAAGCGCCGCCGCCTGGAGGCGTGCGCGCTGATGAGCATCGAGGTCGGGAAGAACTACGCCGAGGCTGACGTGGAGGTCGCGGAGGCGATCGATTTCCTGGAGTACTACGCGCGCAGCGCCATGAAGTACTCGGGCTTCGGGAGCAGCGAGACGACGTGGTTCGAGGGTGAGGAGAACGGCCTGATGAGCATTCCGCTGGGCGTGGGCGTGAGCATCAGCCCGTGGAACTTCCCGTGCGCGATCTTCATCGGGATGGCGGCCGCGCCGATCGTGGTGGGGAACTGCGTGATCGTGAAGCCCGCCGAGGACGCGGGATTGATCGCGGGGTTCATGGTGGACATCATGCTGGAGGCCGGGCTGCCCGCCGGGGTGCTGCAGTTCCTGCCCGGTGTGGGCAGGGAGATCGGGGAGTACCTGACGACGCACGCGAAGACGCGCTTCATCACGTTCACGGGGAGCCGCGCGGTGGGCCTGCACATCAACGAGGTGGCGGCGAAGGTGCAGCCCGGCCAGAAGTGGATCAAGCGCGTGATCATGGAGCTGGGCGGCAAGGACGGCATGATCGTGGACGAGACGGCCGATCTGGACGTGGCGGTGACGGCGGCGGTGCAGGGCGCGTTCGGGTTCAACGGGCAGAAGTGCAGCGCCATGAGCCGACTGATCGTGGTGGACAGCGTGTACGACGACGTGGTGAATGCCTTCGTGGAGCGCGCCGGGGCCCTGAAGGTCGGCACGGGCGAGGAGAACGCGAACGTCACGGCGGTCGTGAACCAGATGAGCTTCGACAAGATCAAAGGCTACCTGGAGATCGCGCCCGACGAGGGCAAGGTGCTGCTGGGCGGCGCGGCGACCGGCGAGGCGAACGGGAAGCAGGGGTACTACGTGCAGCCGACCATCGTGGGTGACGTGAAGCGCGAGTCGCGTCTGGCGCAGGAGGAGATCTTCGGGCCGGTCGTGTCGGTCATCCGCGCGCGGGACTGGCAGGACGCGCTGGATATCGCGAACAGCACCGAGTACGGCCTGACGGGCGGCGTGTGCAGCGCCAGCCGGGAGCGTCTGGAGCAGGCCCGCGCGGAGTTCGAGGTGGGGAACCTGTACTTCAACCGCAAGATCACCGGGGCGATCGTGGGCGTGCAGCCATTCGGCGGCTACAACATGAGCGGCACGGACAGCAAGGCGGGCGGCCCGGACTACCTGGCGAACTTCATGCAGCTGAAGACTGTGACTGAGCGCTGGTAAAGCGTCCGTCGTCCTTTCCGGAGAGGCAGCGCCGTCAGGCCGCTGCCTCTTCGCCTTGCAGGTGGGGCCTTTCCACTGCAGCCCAGCGCAGCACTTTCTGCTTGGCGTGATAGAGGCGCTGAGCATATTCAACTGCCAGCCATATGAAGATCCAATCCTCTCATGCGTAATCCGGGGAGGGGAACTGTCCGCCGGTCAGCAGACCGCACTTACCTGACCGGGCGGAGAATTGCAAGCGGAAATGCGCGAATTAACTGAACTCGGTCCAGAGCTGTCTAGCCGAGCGATCCGGGTAGACCCCGGGAGCGCATTAGTATCCGCGCCAAGCTCAATTGCAATAGCGCCTGCCGGTGAATTCCACCCCCCTGCCACACGCCCACGTGCGGCCGGAGTCGTCTTCACATCACACGGCCAGACCGCACGGAGGCACGCATGAAACTGACCCACCCCCTGCTGGCAACCACCCTCGCCCTGACCCTGGCCGCCTGCGGACAGCAGACCGCCACCGTCACCCCGGAGGCCACCAGCCCCGCCGCCATCGCACCCGCCGAGGCGGGCAGCTACCTCGTGGGCTTCCGCCAGCCGCTCAGCGCCCAGAGCCTCGGCGCGCAGGAACTCGCCGCGCAGGCCGCCGTGCAGGCCCAGGCCATCACCGCGGCCGGGGGCGTCATGACCAGCCAGTGGGCCGACATCAGCGCCGCCGCCGTCCGCCTGAGTCCCGCCGCCCTGGCGAAACTCCGCGCGAACCCCAGCGTCGAGTACATCGAGCAGGAAGCCGTGCACCGCGCCCAGGGCATGCGCAGCGGCAGCAGCGACGCCCGCCCCGCCTCCACCCTGCGCGCCCAGGGCCTGAGTGCCCAGGCGCTGTACGCGCCGAGCGGCGAGTACACCTGGGGTGACAACGCCCTGCGCGTGCCCGCCCTGCGCGCCGCCGGGTACACCGGGGCCGCCACCACCAGGGTCGCGGTGTGCGTCCTGGATACCGGCATTGACGGCAACCACCCGGAATTCCAGCGGAAACTGACGGGCTTCAAGAACTTCGTGACCACCGAAGCCAACCGCAACGACCCCTACGCCCTGAACGACGTCTCCCACCACGGCACGCACGTCGCCGGAACCGTATTCGCGCAGTACGGCGCGGGCACCGGCGCGGCCGGCCAGCAGAGCGGCATGGACCCGAACGGCGTGGTCGGCGTGGCGACCGGCGCGAACCTGTACATGGGCCGCGTGCTGGGCGACACCGGGTCGGGCAGCAGCAGCGGCATCATCAACGGCGTGAACTGGTGCACCTCCCTGCTCAAGAGCCAGGGCGGCACCGAGGACAAGGTGGTCGTGTCCATGAGCCTGGGCGGCGGCGCCCGGAGCACCACCGAGCAGCGTGCCTACACCGCCGCGTACAACAAGGGCGCCCTGATCATCGCGGCGACCGGGAACGACGGGGCGGCCGTGTCCTACCCGGCCGCGTACACCGAGGTGGTCGGCGTGGCCGCCGTGGACAGCGACCTGAACAAGGCCAGCTTCAGCAACTTCGGCACGCAGGTCGACCTGTCCGGCCCCGGCGTGGCGGTCCTGAGCAGCGTGCCGCTCGGGCAGGGCACCGCCGCGAGCGCCTCGGGCGGCGGCGTGACCTTCAGCAACGTGCAGGCCGCCGACAAGACCGGCCGTGGCAGCTTCACCGGGAACGTCGTGAAGGCCGGCGACGGCACCGGCACGGCCGGCGCGAACGAATTCTGCGGCACCAGCACCCGCAACAGCGCCCTGGCCGGGAACATCGCCCTGATCGCCCGCGGCACCTGCTCCTTCGAGGAGAAGACCGCGAACGCCGTCGCCAGCGGCGCCAAGGGCGTCATGATCTACAACAACGCCGCCGGGGCGCTGGGCATGACCCTCACGAACACCTACACCGTGCCTGTCGTCGGCATCCAGCAGGCCGACGGGCAGGCCCTGCTGACCAAGCTCCCCACCACCGGCACGGTCGCCGTGACCGGCGCCGACTACGAGTACCTCGACGGGACCAGCATGGCCACCCCGCACGTCAGCGCCGCCGCCGCCGTCGTCTGGGCCGCCAAACCCACCCTCACGAACACCGGACTGCTGAACCTGCTGACCAGCACCGCCAAGGACCTCGGCGCCGCCGGGAAGGACAACAACTTCGGCTACGGCCTCGTGGACCCCTACAAGGCCATCACCGGCCAGTAATGCGGACTCCGATTGAAGGGGCTGCAAAGCCCGCTGGGTCCGAGCGAAGCGAGTGGGAGCTGGGCGGGTTCCGGACGTGGAGGCGGCAATCCGGTGAAGTTCCGGATTGTCGGCGAAACAAACGGAATCCGTATCATACGGACTCGGCTTGAACGGTTGACCCACACCGCTCAAGCCGGGCGGAGCGACCCGGAGAGCGACCCCGCAAAGTCCGAGCAAAGGAGGACTGTCGGGCGTGGAGTGGGCAACCCGGTGGTGTTCCGGGTCGTGAACAGACCGTACGGCAGTCCGTAGACCCCCTCGGCGCGACCGGCACCCCTTCCACATGGAGGGGGTGCCTCCTGTGGGTCCGGCGGGCTGGCAGGGACGCCTACCAGCCCGCCTCGCGCAGCAGGCGGTCCACGATCAGCGCGCCGCCCAGGATGGCGGGCAGGCCGCCGCCGGGATGCACGCCGGTGCCGACCTGCCAGAGCGTGGGCGACAGGCGGTACGGCTGCGGGTGCAGCGGCCCGCCGCGCCAGGCAGGCAGGGCCGCGCCGTAGATCGCGCCGCCCGGATGGCCGCCCCGCGCGTAGTGCGCGGGCGTCAGGGTGAACGTGTCGAGGGCGCAGTCCAGCAGGCCGGGCACGTTCAGGGTGCGTTCCACGCGCCGCAACTGCGCCCGGACCCAGGGGTGGTCGGCGGTCAGGGAGCGGCCGGTGGGGGGCGCGGTCAGCAGCACGGCGAGGCGCGGGCCGTCCGCATGAACGAGCGCCAGGGTGGTCTCCGGGAGGGCCCCGACGCGCAGCGCAGCCCGGAAGCTCCGGAAGGACTCCGGCGGGAGGACACTGGTGGCGGGCAGCGCGGCGGGAGCGGGCAGCGCGGCGTACAGGGCGACGCCACTGACCGTGCGGGGACCGGGCCGGGGCGAGTTCCCGCGCAGCCGGGCGAGACGGGCCGGGTCGATGGCACTGACGGTCAGGTCGTGCCGGCAGACCTCTCCCCCGTCCAGGGTGAGGGTGCTGCCGGTCAGTGCGCGGACGCCCACGCCCTCGCGGAGGGTCACGCCGCGCGCCTCGCCGAAACCGCGCAGGGCGTCCAGCAGCGCGCCCATCCCCCCGGCGGGCCGGTATACCCGGTCGCCCACCAGCGCCGGGATCAGCGCGTACAGGGCCGGAGCGTCGGCCGGACTGAGGCCCGCGTTCAGGGCGTGCGTGGCGAGCGCGTGTTCCAGCGCGGGCGGCAGGGTGCGGGCGCGCAGCCACGCAGCGGCGCTGGCGTGCGGGCCGGTCACGCGCAGCAGCGCCGCCGACGCCCGCAGGAACGCCGGGTCGTTCAGGCGCGGCGGGGTGGTCAGCAGCGTGGTCAGGTGCGCCCGCAGCGGGTGGGCGGCCTGCACGTACCGCTGCCAGTGCGGGAACAGCGCATGCCGGGGCGGCACGGGCAGCGGCACCGGTCCGTGCGGGGTGTGGTGCACGCCCAGCGCGCCCGGCAGCGGGCGAAGGTCGAGCGGGTCGGGTTCGTGCAGGCGGTTCAGGACGGCGTGCCACACGTCCGGGAAGGTGAAGAGGCTGGGGCCGGTGTCGAAGCGCAGGCCGCCCGCCTGTTCGCGGCGCAGCTTGCCGCCCGCGCGGTCCTGTTCGTACACGGTGACCGCGTGTCCACGCGCGGCCAGCAGGGCGGCCAGGGTCAGTCCGGCGATCCCGCCCCCCAGGATGCCGACGGTGCGGGTCACCTCAGAAGCCGGCCCACTGGCCGCGTGCGAGGAGGTACACGAGCTGCACGCCCGCCACCGCGCCGACGATCCAGGGGGTGACGATACTCAGCGGGTACAGCCGCGCGGCCTGTTCCGGGGTGGGGCGGCGCAGCAGCCTGAGGGCCATGCCGCCGCAGGTCAGCAGCAGCGCCAGCGCGGTCAGGCCCGACGCGGGCAGCAGCAGCGCCGCCGCGAGGACGAACCACGCCAGGGCGTAGGCGGCGGCGCCGCGTACACCCAGGGTGGTGGCGACGGTGCGGGTTCCGGCGGCGCGGTCGGCGGGAATGTCCTGCGCGGCATCGAAGGCGTGCTTCCCGACCGAGTAGCTCATGAGGGCCAGCAGCGGCCCCCACGGGACGGGCGTGCCGAGGGCCAGCGCGGGCAGCGCGAGCGGCAGGGCGTAGGCGACGTTGCTCAGGCCGTCCAGGAACGGGCGGGCCTTCAGGCGCAGCGGCGGGAGGCTGTACGCGGTGAACAGCAGCGCCGCCGTCAGCAGCAGCAGCGTGGCCGGGAGTGGCAGCAGCGCGCTCAGCAGGGCCAGGAGGGGGACGTTCCACCAGAGGGTGGCGCGCAGCAGCGGCGCGGCCTCCTGCGCCCTCAGGCGCGCGCCCTGCCAGCCCCCCTTGCGGGACGAGCGGGCGTCCTCCTCCTGGTCCCACAGGTCGTTCAGGCCGTAGATCAGCAGGTTGAACGGCAGCGTCAGGTACGCCAGCAGCGCCAGCAGTCCGGCGTCCAGGGTGTACAGGCGGCCCGTGAGCCACACGCCCGTGACCAGCGTTCCCACCGTGTTCACCCACAGCGCGGGCCGGGACACGGTCAGCAGTCGCCGCAGCGGCAGGCGGAGGGTTCGGGGGGTGACGGCGCCTGACATGAGCAGTCCGCATTGTAGGCACGGGCCCGGCCGGGCAGATGACCCTTGGGCGTAATCCTTACCATCCGTCCGCCCGGCGGGGCGCCACAATGGAGCGAGATGAAGCCCACTGCCGGACGGTCCCAGACCGGAATGTTCACCGCCTCGGAAGTCGAGGCGCAGACCGGCGTTCCCGCCACCACCCTGCGCCAGTGGGAACGCCGTTACGGCTTCCCGCACCCCAGCCGCAACGCCAGCGGTTACCGCCTGTACTCGCCCGAGGACGTGGCCGCCATCCAGTACATGCAGTCACAGCTGCAGTCGGGCGTGCCGGCCGGCCGGGCGGCCGAACTGACCCTGCAGGCCATGACGGCCGGCAGCGGTCCGGCTGCGCCCACCGACCGGGCCGCGCCCGAGCCGCCCGGCGGCCGCAGCGGCCCGCAGTGGTCGGCGCTGCTGACGCAGGCCCTGATCGATTCCGACACCGACCGCGCGGCGGCCGTCCTGTCGGAAGTGCACGCGCAGATGCCGGTCGAACTGGTCATGACCGACGTGATCAGCCCCACCATGATCGAGATCGGCGCGCGCTGGGAACGCGGGGAGATCACGGTCGCGCACGAGCATCAGGCGACCGCGTTCCTGCGTTCCCGCATCTCCGGCCTGATGGACGTGGCGGGCGTGCAGGCGGGGTTCGGGCCGCTGGTCGTGGCGGCCTGCGCCCCGCAGGAACAGCATGAGCTGGGCCTGATGATGCTGACGCTGGCGCTGCGCCGCCGGGGCGTGCGGGTGGCGTACCTGGGCGCGAACGTCCCGCTGGGCGACCTGGCGGTGTATGCCCGGCAGCGCAACGCCAGCGCGGTCCTGCTGGCCCTGAACGGCCCCTGGGCGCTGGACGCCACGCTGGAGCACCGCCGCGACCTGGACGGCCTGCAGGTGCCACTGTTCGTGGGCGGCGCGCTGCTCAACAGCCAGCCGCACCTGGCCCGCACCCTCGGCGGCGAGTACGCCGGTCCCGACGCGCCCAGCGCCGCGCAGCAGATCGCCGCCACGCTGCTGGGCGGCGTCCCCCCCCGCCCCTCACCTGGAGGTTCAGCATGAATGTACTTGTCACGGGAGCCAGCGGCTTCGTCGGAAAGGCCGTCGTGGCCGAACTGCTCAGGCGTGGTCACACTGTCGCGGCCGGCAGCCGCCGCGGCGGGAACGTGGGCGGCGCGACCGGCGTGCCGCTGGACGTCACGGACCCCGGCAGCGTGCAGCGCGCCGTGGGGCAGACCGACCCGCAGGTGGTCGTGCATCTGGTGGGCATCATTGCCGAGAAGGGCGACCAGACCTTCGCGCGCGTGCATGTGGACGGCACCCGGAACGTGCTGGCCGCCACGCCCAGGCACGCGCGGTACGTGCACATGAGCGCGCTGGGTGCGCGGCCCGGCAGTGGCAGCGCCTATTCCAGCAGCAAGGCGCAGGCCGAGGCGCTCGTGCGGGCCAGCGGTCTGAACTGGACGGTGTTCCAGCCCAGCCTGATCTTCGGTCCCGGTGACGACTTCTTCGGGCGGGTGCTGCGGGAACTCGTGAGCGCCGCGCCGGTCGTGCCGCAGATCGGGGACGGCCGCTTCCCGTTCCGGCCGGTCAGCGTGCAGGACGTCGCGCAGGCCTTCGCGGCGGCGGCGGAATCGGACGTGGGCGCCGGGCAGACCCTCGTCCTGACCGGCCCGCAGGAATTCACGTTCCGGCAGCTGCTGGAACTGGAACTCGCGGCCCTGAACCGCAAGAAACCCATCCTGCCGGTCCCGCTGGCGCTGATGGACCTGGCGGTCCCGCTGATGCAGGTCCTGCCGAACCCGCCGATCACCCGTGACCAGTACGCCATGTTGAAAGAGGGGAACACGGCGCCCAACGAACCGGCCCGCACGCTGTTCGACCTGCCCATGCGCCGCCTGCAGGACGACCTGCCGGGCCTGCTGCGCGGGGCCCACTGACCCGGACCGCCCGGCAGGGCCTGCGGACTGCCGCCTGTCTCGTTCACTTCCGCCCGCGCGGGAGGTGGCCCGCTCCACGCCCGGCAGTGCCCGGCAGTCCTCTCTGCTCGCACGCTGCGGGGCCGCTCCGATACGGACGCCGGTTGAGCGGGGTTTGCCTCCCGTTCAACCGGCGTCGGGACTACAGGGAGCGGGGCAGGTCCTGAAGGGCCGTGACCGGCATGGGCGGGTTGCCCTGCCGGAACGCGGCGAGGTACCCGGTGACGGTCCCGCCGGCGCGTTCCACCAGTCGCGCCAGCGCCTGCGCCGTCCCGCCGGACGCCACGACGTCCTGCACGATGGCCACCTGCCGGCCGCGCAGGCGTTCGGCGTGCGGGCCGTCCAGCCAGAGGGTTTCGGTGACGCCCAGGGTCATGCTGGGCACCTCCTGGATCAGCGGGGACTGCATGTAGGTGCGGCGTTTCTTGCGGGCGCAGACGTACGGCAGGCCGCTGCGGTCGCTCAGTTCGTGCGTGAGCGGCAGGGCGTTCGTGACGACGGTCAGCAGCACCTCGGTCTGCGGGGGGATCAGGGCGACCATCTCCTGCGCGGCGGCGTTCGTGAAGGCGCTGTCACCGATGAATTCCACCAGTGGCACGCGGCCCAGGTTTCCGGCGCGGACGGTGGGCAGGGTGCGTTCCAGACTGCCGATCCTGACGGTCAGTTCGTTCGGGTTGTTCATGGCCCACACCCTATCCTGCCCGCGTGCGGGGACTTTCAGGTCCGCCCGGCCGGCACGCGCGGTGTCCAGCCCGGCGGAACGCGGGAGCCGGCCAACGGAGCGGGCCGCCGCCCCCACCGGAACGGGAACGGCGGCCCGCGGCGCGGCGACGCTCATACGGACGGCCGCGTGGTCCGTTCACCCCCAGGGACAGCACCGGGTTGCCAAGGTCACGCCCGACAGTTCTCTCTGGTCTCACGCTGCGGAGCAGCTCTCCGGGTCGCATCCGCCCGGATTGAACGGCTTACAAAGCCGTTCAATCAGAGTCCGTATCATACGGATTCCGTTTATTTCGTTGACAGATCGGAACACCACCGATCTGCCAACTCCACGTCCGGAGGGGCGTTTCTCTCCTACTCGCATTCGCTCGGATTGAATGGTCTTTGCAGCCCATTCAATCGGAGTCCGTATCAGTTCTCGAACAGGGGCAGGTGCCCCAGCGCGGTCACTTCCGGGCGTTCCTGTCCCTCGGTGAACACGGCCACGACCGCCGCGACTTCCCCGCCGACCTCCTCGATGATCTGACGGATGGAGTGCAGGGTACCGCCGCTGGACACCACGTCGTCCACGATGGCGACCTTGCGGCCCCGGATCTTCTGCACGTCGAAGCCGTCCAGGACCAGCAGCTGCGGTTTGCCGGTCGTGATGCTGACCACCTCGCGCGCCACCGGGTCCACCATGTACGGCTTCTGCGTCTTGCGGATCACGATGTACGGCTTGCCACTCTCGCGGCTGATGACATGCGCGAGGCTCAGCGCCTTGACTTCCGGCGTGACCAGCACGTCGATATCGGCGGGCAGCAGGCGGGCCAGTTCGGCGCCGGCGGCCTCGGTGACCTCGGTGTCACCCAGCATGTTGAACAGGGCGACGCTGACACCGGGGGCCACGGGAACGATGGGAAGGTCGCGGGTCACGGCGCCCACTTGAACTTTGAACGTGTTCACTCTGAGCAGTGTAGAGCATCGGCCGCTCTCCCCACCCCCGGACCGCCCGGCCGGACCCGCCCGATTCGGCGTTCAGCGCAGCGAAAACAGGGCCGCGGCGGGTGCGCGGAACGCCACCTGCGCCCGGACGGTCACCCTGCGCGGCCGGACGGTGGCCTAGAGTGGAGAGGTGCGCGCCCCTTCCCGGTGGTTCTCTCTGCGGTTTCCACTCACGCCCGGCCGGTGGGGCCGGGGGCGAGCGGCTTTCCTGCGCGGCCTGCTGGCCGGGCTGCTGTGCGGGCTGACCGTGGCCGGGGCCGCGCCGGCCCAGTCGCCTTTCCAGATCGAGCTGCGCCTGCTGGGCCGCCCGCTGACCGCCGGGCAACAGGCGACGGTCCGCGAGGCGGCCCGGCAGGTGTCGGGCCTGATCGCCTCGCCGTTCGTGCCGGTGCGGGTGAACATCCCGGCCGGGGACTGTGACCGGCGGCTGCCGGCCGTGCAGGGCACCGTGCGGAACCTGATCGTGTTCGTGGTCGTCCGGGACCTCGGTGACGACGTGTACGCGACCGGGATGCCCTGCGACCTGCAGGACCGCACGTACCTGCCCATCTACGGGGTGGTGGACCTCAACAGCCGCGGCCTGACGGACCTGCCGCGCGTGGACCTGCTGGACACCATGCTCCATGAGCTGCTGCACGTGCTGGGCGTGGGCACGCTCTGGGAGGCGGACTCCCGCGTGTCCCGCAACGGCGAGACGGATGGACGGTCCTTCATTCGCCGCGACGGGCGCAGCCTGGTGTATACCGCGCCGCGTGCCGTGGCGGCGTACCGGGCGCTGGGGGGGCGGGGCCGCGGGATTCCGCTGGACCCGGACGGCGGCCACTGGGACGGGAGGGCCGTGTGCGCCGAGATTCTGTCCGGCTCGGCGGGGAATTTCACGGGTCGGGTGAATCCGGTCAGTCCGGTCACGCTGGCGGCGCTGGAGGACCTGGGGTACCGGGTCAATCTGCTGGCGGCCAGCCGGTACGCCCTGCCACGGGGCTCCTGCGCCGCGCAGCTGAGGGACGGGTCCGGGCCGCTGTGGGTCCCGACCGGCGGGTTCGCGGGGTGCGCCGCGGCCCGCAGTGCCGGCGCGACCCTGCCCCTGCGGCGGGGTGAGCCGGCGTACCGTCCGGAGCTGGACGGGGACGGCGACGGGCTGGCCTGTGAGGGTGGACGGTAGCGGGACGCCGGGTGACGGGCGTGTGGGGTGGGTGAAGCACCTGTCTGGATAGTTGACTTGTTTTGTCGCCCATAAAGGTTTACCTTTTTTGTCAATGATTGCCTCCGCCCCCACCCACCAGCCGGCCCGCACGGACCTCAGCGCCCTGAAATTCAACCAGCTGACCGTGGTGTTCGTGACGCTGCTGGCCGTGATCCTGACCCTCCCGGCCCTCACGCTGATCCTGGGCGCGGCCATGCTGATCGGCGCCGCGCAGCCCCACCTCTCCCCCATGCGGGCCGCCTACCGCCTGCTCGGCCGCCCGCTGGGCCTGCAGCCCGAGGTCGTGGACGAGGACCCCCGCGCGCATCACTTCGCGCAGGGCGTGGGCGGCACCTTCCTGCTGGCCTCCGCCGCGTTCACCCTGGCTGGCCTGCCGCTCGTGGGGGCGCTGCTGGGCGTCGCCGTGATCGCACTGGCCGTCCTGAACCTCTCCCAGAAGATCTGCGTGGGCTGCATCATGTACTTCCAGTACCGCCGTCTGCGCTACCGCTTCCTCGGCCGCTGACGTCCGGACCGACCAGATCCCACCCGCGCGCCGCGCCGACCAAAAGGACCCACCATGAGCGACATTGAAGCCCTGAAGAAAGAAGTGCCCCCGTTCCAGATCTTCGACCTGATCCCCCAGTACGCCGAGCAGGGCTTCATCGACCCCGAGCGGATCGACCTGCTCAAGTGGGCCGGGGTGTACCCGCAGCGCCCGCAGGAGGACGGCTTCCTGATGATGCGCGTGCGCGTGCCCGCCGCCGAGTTTTCCAGCGCCACCATGCGCGAGGTGGCGAACATCGCCGAGGAGTACGGCCGGGGCTTCCTGGACGTCACGGACCGTCAGGCGTTCCAGTTCCACTGGCTGACCATTCAGGACATTCCCCGGATCTTCGAGCGGCTGGAACCGCTGGGCCTGCACCCCAAGGGAGCGTGCGGCGACACCGTGCGCGCCGTGATCGCCAGCCCCCTGGCCGGCCTGGACGCCCGCGAGATCATCGACGTGCGCCCCCTGGCCCACGCCATGGAAGGCACCCTGACCGGCAATCCCGATTTCCAGGACCTGCCGCGCAAGTTCAAGATGAGCATCACGGCGGTGCCGGAACTCGAAGGCATCCACATGATCAACGACATCGGCTTCCTGGCACACAGGGTGAACGGCGAGGTCGGGTTCGACGTGTGGGTGGGCGGCGGTCTGGGTGCCGTGGCGCACCTGTCCAGGCGCCTGGGCGTGTTCATCCGCCCCGAGGAGGTCGTGGCGGTCGGGCAGGCCATCACCGCCGCGTACCGCGACCACGGCTACCGCCAGAACCGCAAGAAGAGCCGCCTGAAGTTCCTGATCAAGGACCTGGGCGTCGAGAAGTTCCGCGAGATCGTCGAGAACGACTACCTGGGCCGCAGGTTGCAGGACGGCCCCGCCGCGCCCGTCGCGCGGTTCGGCGGGAACGACGTGCTGGGCGTGAACCCGCAGGCGGACGGCCTGAACTACGTGGTCGTGGCGACCACCGTGGGCCGCATCGACCCCACCAAGGCCCGCGTCCTGGCCGATCTGGCCGACCGCTACGGCAAGGGCGTGCTGCGCACCACCGCGTTCCAGAACATGGTGATCCCCCACGTCGCCTCTGAGAACGTCGAGGCCCTGAGCGCCGAGCTGGCCGCCATCGAACTCGCGCCGAAGGCGACCATCCGGGGCACGACCATCGCCTGCACCGGCAACCAGTTCTGCCGCCTCGCGCTGACCGAGACGAAGGCCCGCACCGCCGATCTGGTCGATCACCTCGAACCGCTGACGCTGGCGATGGACGTGCCGTTCACCATCAACCTGACCGGGTGCAGCAACGCCTGCACGCGCTACCAGGTGGCCGACCTGGGCTTCATGGGCGCGAACAAGACCGACAAGGACGGCACCGTCCACGAGGTCTTCAACGTGCACCTGGCCGGGAGCATCGGACAGGCGCAGCGCACCGGCACCAAACTGAAGGGCGCGGTGCCCGCCGAGCAGCTGAACGCGTACGCGGCGGCCGTGCTGGCCGGGTTCCAGGCGAACAAACTGCCGGGCGAGAGCTTCGTGGAGTACGCCGACCGCACCGGGCACGAGCACTTCGCGCCGGACGCCGTGCTGGGCGCGCGTGAGGCGGTCACCGCATGACCGCCTTGGCCGAGCAGCAGGCTGTCGGGACGGGCCGCGTGGTGTGGCTGACCGGCCTGAGCGGCGCGGGCAAGAGCACCCTGGCAAGCGCCCTGCACGAGGAACTGCTGGCGCGTGGCGTGGCCGTCGAACTGCTCGACGGCGACGCGGTGCGCGAGAACCTCAGCAAGGGGCTGGGCTTCTCGAAGGCCGACCGGGACACGAACGTGCGCCGCATCGGCTTCGTGGCGGGCCTGCTCGCCAGACACGGCGTGACGGTGCTCGTCAGCGCGATCAGCCCCTACGCCGACACGCGCCGCGAGGTGCTGGACAGCCTGCCGAACGCGCTGGAGGTCTTCGTGGACGCCCCGCTGGACGTCGTGACGGCGCGGGACGTGAAGGGCCTGTACCTGAAGGCCATCGCCGGGGAGATCCCGCACTTCACCGGGGTCAGCGACCCCTACGAGGCGCCCGAGAGCCCGGACCTGCACCTGCGTACCGACCGCATCAGCGTCGAGGACGGCGTGCGGCAGCTGCTGGAGAAACTGGGCGTATGAGGCGGAGTCCGTCTGTTGCGTTGACAACCCGGAACACCGCCGGGTTGCCCACTCCACGTCCGGACGCCGCCCGACTCCTGCTCGCATCCGCTCGGGTGGAACAGTCCTGGCGAACCATTCCACCGGAGTCTGCGTGACCGCCACCTCGCCCCGACCCGGCTTCACGCCGGACAGCGACCCGCTGGACGTGATCCGCTGGACGCTGGAGGCGCACGGTGATGTGCTGATGCCCAGCGCGTTCAACCTGAACGGCGTGGTACTGCTCGATCTGGCCGTGAAGGCCGGGTACCGGGGCGAGGTGGTGTTCGTGGACACCGGGTACCACTTCCCCGAGACGCTGGCGACCCGCGACCGGCTGGCCGCCCGCTACCCGGAACTGACGTTCGTGACCCTGAACGACGGCGCGAGTCCCGAGGACGGGCAGACCGACCCGGCGCTGTATTCAAACGACCCGGACGCCTGCTGCGCGGTGCGGAAGGTCGCGCCTCTCCAGGCGTACCTGCGCGAGCGGGCCCCGTCGGCGCTGCTGAACGCCCGCAGCCGCGATCAGGCGAGCACCCGCGCGGACATTCCGTTCATCGAGGACGGCGCGCGTGTGAAGGTGAACCCGCTGGCCCACTGGACGCGCGAGATGCTGGAAACCTACGCGCGGGAGCAGGACCTGCCGGTGAACCCGCTGTACTGGGACGGGTTCCTGAGCGTGGGTTGCTGGACGTGCACGCGCGCCGTGCGTCCCGGCGAGGACGCCCGCGCGGGCCGCTGGGCCGGGAAGGGCAAGACCGAGTGCGGCCTGTGGGCCGGGGAGAACAGGCTGTGACGCGCCGCTGTTGACGCCCGACCATCTGTCCGCCGCCCGAGTTCCGAGCGGCTTTTCCTGCCCCGAATAGTTGAGTCTTTTCATCAAGAGGTCCGACCCATGACGATCCTGCTGCCCACCACCTCCACCCTCCCCAGCCCCCTCGGCGGCACCCTCGTCAACGGCGTGCGCCGCGCCGGACACGACTTCGACCCGGCGGAACTCGCCGCGCTGCCCCGCCTGAGCATCAGCGAGCGCACCCTGGCCGACCTGGAGATGCTCGCCACCGGCGCGTACTCCCCCCTGACCGGCTTCGTGAACGAGGCGGACTACCTCTCGGTCATCGAGCGGCTGCGCCTCGCGGACGGTACCCCCTGGAGCATCCCGATCACGCTGCCCGTGGATGCCGGGCACGCCGGGCTGCGCGGGCGCGTGGTCCTGAGCTTCGAGGGTCAGGACGTGGGCTGGGTGGACGTGCAGGAGGCGTACGCGGCCCGCAAGGCCTGGGAGGCGCGCGAGGTGTACCGCACCGAGGACGAGACGCACCCCGGCGTGGCCGCGCTGTACGCGCAGGGTGACTTCAACCTGGCCGGGCCGGTGGCGCTGTTCGAGGTGCCCCGCGGCGCCTTCCCCCGCCACCACCGCACGCCCGCCGAGGTGCGCGAGGTGATCGAGGCGCGCGGCTGGCGCTCCACGGTGGCGTTCCAGACCCGCAACCCGATCCACCGCGCGCACGAGTACCTGCAGAAGGTGGCGCTGGAACTCGTGGACGGGCTGCTGCTGCACCCGCTGGTGGGCACCACCAAGGGCGACGACGTGCCCGCCGACACCCGCGTGCAGGCGTACGAGGTGCTGCTGGAGAAGTACTACCCGCAGGCCCGCACGCTGCTCAGCGTGTACCCGGCGGCCATGCGCTACGCCGGGCCGCGCGAGGCGATCCTGCACGCCCTGTCGCGGCGCAACTACGGCGTGACGCACTTCATCGTGGGCCGCGACCACGCGGGCGTCGGCAGCTACTACGGCACGTACGACGCGCAGGAGATCTTCAGCGCGTACACGCCAGGGGAACTGGGCATCCAGATCCTGAAGTTCGAGCACACCTTCTACTGCAACTCCTGCGGGCAGCTCGTCAGCCCCCGCACCTGCCCGCACGACAGCTCGCATCACCTCGTGCTGAGCGGCACGCGGGTCCGCGAGAAGCTGCGCGCCGGGGAGAACCTGCCCGCCGAGTTCACCCGGCCCGAGGTGGCCGAGGTGCTGCGCGCCGCGTACGCCGACCGGGCGTAAACCACGAGCTGAAGGAACCCTGAAGGGACGGTGGGCGCCGTCACACGCACGCGCCCCCCGTCCCGCTTGAAATGCAGCATCCCAACCCGGAGGGCCCATGACCCGACTGACCATCCCCACCCTGCTGACGCTGACCCTGCTGACCACCGCCGCCGCCCAGGACGTCCAGACCGTGCGCCTGGGCTTCTTCCCCAACCTGACGCACGCACCCGCCCTGGTGGGCCTGGAACGTGGCACCTTCCAGAAAGCCCTGGGCAAGGTGAAACTGGACGCCAGGGAGTTCGTGTCCGGCACCACCCTGACCGAGGCGTTCGCCGCCGGGCAGATCGACATCGCGTACGTGGGGCCGGGCCCGGCCATCAACGCTGCCGGGCGCGGCATGCCCGTGCAGTTCCTCGCGGGGGCCAGCGAGGCGGGCGCGGTGCTCGTCGTGCGCAAGGACAGCGGCATCCGGTCGTACCGGGAGCTGGCCGGGAAGACTGTCGCCGTGCCCAGCCTGGGGAACACGCAGGACATCAGCCTGCGGCACCTCCTGAACGAGAACGGTCTGAAATCCAGGACGGACGGCGGAAACGTCACCATCACGCCCATCGCGCCCGCCGACGTGCTGGCCGCCTTCGCCGCGAGGCGCGTGGACGCCACGCTGGTGCCCGAACCGTGGGGCGCGGCGCTTGAAGCCCAGGGGCACCGGGTCATCGGCAGCGAGAAGACCGTCTGGCGTGACGGGAAGTACCCCACGACCCTCGTGATCGTGAACGCGAAGTTCGCGCAGGCCAACCCGCAGCTGGTGACGGCCTTCCTGAAGGCCCACACGGACACCGTGGCGTTCATCAACCGCTCTCCGGCGGCGGCGCAGACAGCCGTGAACGCCCAGCTGCTGAAACTGACGGGCACGAAACTCGACCCGCGCGTCCTGCAGCGGGCCTTCGCCCGGACACGCTTCACGACCAGCCTCGATCTGGCGGCCCTGACCGAGTACGCGAGGCTGAACGTGGAAGCCGGGTACGCCCGCAGCGCCCCGGACCTCACGCCCTTCCTTCGCCGGTAATGTCCGCGCGCCGCAATCCGCCGATCTGTTCAGGAGTTCCATGACCATTGCCAAGCATTCGACCGATCTTTCCCCCGCCGGGCAACCGTCCCGCTGGCGGGTGCTGTCCTGGCAGGTTGCCGGCCTGCTGCTCATCCTGGGCCTCTGGTGGCTTGTCACAGACGTCCTGAAACTGTACCCGCCGTACGTGTTCCCCGGCCCGAAGGCCGTGTGGACGGAAGTCAGTTACGGCCTGTGGGGCACCGGCCCGCAGGACGGCAAACTGCTGGGCGCCATCGGCGGCAGCCTGCGCCGCGTGCTGACCGGGTACCTGCTGGCCGTGCTGCTGGGCGGCGTGGTGGGCCTGCTGATGGGCGCGTGGCTGCCGCTGCGGGCCACGCTGGGCGCGTACCTGACCGGCATTCAGAGCGTGCCCAGCATCGCGTTCGTGCCGTTCGCGATTCTGTTCTTCGGCCTGAACGAGCGGGCCGTGCTGTTCGTGGTGATCCTCGAAGGGTTCATTCCGGTGGCGCTGGCCGTGTCGGGCGCGCTGCTGAACGTGCCCCCGGCGCTGCGCGTGGCGGGCCGCACGCTGGGCGCCCGCGGGCTGGGCCTGACCCTGCGGGTGCTGCTGCCCGCCAGCGTCCCGAACGTCCTGACGGGACTGCGGACCGCGTGGAGTTTCGCGTGGCGGGCCCTGGTCGGCGGTGAGCTGCTGATCGCGGGCGTCAAGAGCCTCGGCGAGCAGCTGGAGATCGGGCGGAACACCGCGAACGTGGCGCTGGTCCTGGCGACGATCATCATCATCGGCGTGATCGGCGGGCTGTTCGACACGCTGCTGCGCGCCGCCGAGACCCGCGTGCGCCGGAACTACGGCCTGGAGGTGCCACAATGACCACCACCATGAACGGCGCCACTTCCCTCGGTTCCCGGTCCGTGCAGGGCGGCGCCCCGCTGTCCCTGGACGGCGTGACGTACCGCTACCAGAATCGCGCGGCAGGCGGGGCGGGGGTCGGGCCGCTCACGCTGAACGTGCCGGCCGGGGAGTTCCTGTGCGTGGTGGGGCCGTCCGGCAGCGGCAAGAGCACCCTGCTGAGCCTGCTGGCCGGGTTCCTGCGCCCCCAGGCGGGGCAGATCACGCTGGGCGGCGAACCTGTGCGCGGCCCGCACCCGCGCCTGACGCTGGTGCAGCAGGAGGCGGCGCTGTTCCCGTGGCTGACGGTCGCGGGGAACGTGGGCTTCGGCCTGCGCGGCCTGAACCGCGCGGACCGGCAGGCGCGCGTGACCGACGCGCTGCGGCAGGTGGGTCTGGCGGGCTTCGAGACGCGCCGCCCGCACGAACTGAGCGGCGGGCAGCGCCAGCGGGTCGCCCTGGCCCGCGCGCTGGCCATCCAGCCGGGCCTGCTGCTGCTCGACGAGCCGTTCAGCGCGCTCGATCACGCCACCCGCACCTCCCTGGCGGACGAGCTGCTGGCCCTGTGGTGGCAGCACAAGGTGACGGTCGTGTTCGTCACGCACCAGCTGGAAGAAGCCCTGCACCTGGGTCAGCGGGTCGTGGCGCTGCGCGGCGGTCAGGTGGCCCTGGACGCCCCTGCCAAGAACGTCAGCCTGGAAGACCTGCGCCGCACACTGGGAGACGAGGCGCCGTAACCCTCGACGAGCGGGAAACGGGGAGTGGGAACCGCCGGTCGGCTGGCTCCCCCTCCCCGTTTCCCGCGGCGCTGTTCAGTGGGCGGCGGCCACCTCCCTGCCGCGCTGTTCGGTGGCGAGGCGGTCCCAGTTGATGCGGCGGCGTCTCCATTCGAAGATCAGGACCTTCACGACTTCCTCGGCGCCGCGGGCGAGGAACACGCCCCAGACGCCCAGCGGGGAGTACAGGCCCAGGCCGATGGCGAGGGGCAGTCCGACGACGAACGCGCCGATCACGTCGCCGATGATGACGCCCTTGCCGTCGGCCGCGCCGGGCAGGACGCCGCCGCCGATGATCATGTTACGCACCTTGAAGATCTGGAAGAACGCGCTGATCAGGATGCCGGTCAGTGCGATGTGGTGCACGTCACTGCCGACGCGGGGGAACAGGCCGGGGACCAGGACGGCGCTCAGGGCGAACAGCAGGCCGAAGCCCAGGCCGGTGACGATCCCGGCGCGGCTGATTCGTCCGAGCCACAGCTGCGCGGCGGCGGCGTCCCCGGCGCCCAGGGAGCGGCCGATGAAGACGGTGGCGGCGCTCATCAGGCCGAAGGAACCGACGATGAAGATGCCTTCGAGCGTGCCGACGATCTGGCTGGCGGCGAGGGCGGCGGTGCCGACGCGGGCGAACACGGCGGCGTACAGGAACCCGCCGAGACTCCAGGCGAATTCGGTGAACGCGATGGGGGCGCTGATGGTCAGCAGGGGCGCGGCGATGGACCGCCACGCGGGGCGGGGGGGCAGGGTGAGCGCGGCGAGGTGGCGGGGGCCGTAGATCTGGTAGGCGAGGAGCGCGACTTTCAGGGTGTTGGCGATCACGATGGCCCAGGCGGCCCCGACCACCCCGAGTTGCGGGAGGGGGCCGACGCCGAACACCAGGCTGTACGCCAGCAGGCTCTCGACGATCACGGTGATGACGGTGGCGACCAGGGGGGTGCGGGCGTGGCCGAGGGAACGCAGGGCGCCGCTGAGGATCCAGGCGAGGCTGCCGGGGATCAGGGCGAGCATGGTGACCTGCATGTACGGGGTGGCGGTGCGGGTGACGGCGTCCTCGCCGCCTGCGAGGCTCAGGAGGGGTCCGGCGAGCAGCACGACCGGGATGGTGAGCAGCCCTGCGAGGAGGAGGCTGGTGGCGACGCTGACGGTGAGGGTCTGGTTGACGCCGGTCTGGTCGCTGGCCCCGGCGCGGCGGGCGATGAGGATGGAGGTGCCGCTGCCCAGGGCGCCGAGGGTGACGAAGAACAGGAAGCCGAGGCTGCCGCTGAGGCCGACGGCGGCGACGGCGACGGCGCCGAGCGTGCCGACGATGATCTGGTTGATGAAGGTCAGGACGAGCTGGATGACCATTTCCAGGCTGACGGGCACGGCGATGGCGGCGATTTCACGGCCCGGACTCTTGATCGATTCAGTTGGTGGGATGGTGGCGGGCGTGGCAGACATGGTGTCCACGGTACACCGCCTGCCCCGGCGGGGAATCAGCCGTTGTGCGGATGCGGAGCGCCGCTCGGCTGGTCACGTCAGACTGATCGCCAACTTCTTATCAATTGATACCTATTTAGCCTATTTGATTGACATTCATCAGGCAGACGCGCAGAATACCGCACGAGAGGCAGCCCCCCATGACCCAGGACCCCACCGCGACCGCCGAACACCCCGCCCCCCTGATCCCCGCGACCTCGTGGGCGATCATCGACTCCACCCTGCGGGAGGGCGAACAGTTCGCGCGCGGGAACTTCAGGACCGACGACAAGATCGAAATTGCCCGCGCCCTGGACGCCTTCGGCGCAGAATTCATCGAGGTCACCACCCCGATGGTCAGCGCCCAGACGCACGCCGACATCCGCCGCCTGACCGGCCTGGGCCTGAAGGCCAAGTTCCTCACGCACGTCCGCTGCCACATGGACGACGTGCAGCGCGCCGTGGACACCGGCGTGGACGGCCTGGACCTCCTGTTCGGCACCAGTTCGTTCCTGCGCGAATTCAGCCACGGCAAGAACATCGGGCAGATCATCGAGGCCGCGCAGGAGGTCATCAGCTGGATCAAGACCAACCACCCGGACCTCCAGATCCGTTTCAGCGCCGAGGACACCTTCCGCAGCGAGGAAGCCGACCTGATGGCCGTGTACAGGGCCGTGTCCGACCTGGGCGTGCACCGCGTCGGACTGGCCGACACGGTCGGCGTCGCCACGCCCCGGCAGGTGTACACGCTCGTGCGCGAGGTGCGCAAGGTCATCCACGCCGAGTGCGGCATCGAATTCCACGGGCACAACGACACGGGCTGCGCCGTCAGCAACGCCTACGAGGCGGTCGAGGCGGGCGCCACCCACATCGACACGACCATCCTCGGCATCGGCGAACGCAACGGCATCACGCCCCTCGGCGGCTTCCTGGCCCGCATGTTCACCTTCGACCCGCAGGGCCTGATCGACAAGTACAACCTCGACATGCTCCCGGAACTCGACCGCATGATCGCCCGCATGGTCGACCTGCCCATCCCCTGGAACAACTACCTGACCGGCGAATTCGCGTACAACCACAAGGCCGGCATGCACCTGAAAGCCATCTACCTGAACCCCGGCGCGTACGAGGCCATCCCGCCCGGCGTGTTCGGCGTGGGCCGCCGCATCCAGGCGGCCAGCAAGGTCACGGGCAAGCACGCCATCGCCTACAAGGCCCGCGAGATGGGCCTGCACTACGGCGAGGACGCCCTGCGGCGCGTCACCGACCACATCAAGGCGCTGGCCGAGCACAACGAACTGGACGACGAGCACCTCGAAACCCTGCTGCGCGAATGGGTCAGCGCGTAAGGCAAGGTGTCGAGACGGCCCGGTCGGTGGCGCACAGTCGGTGGGACAGAATGACGGCATGAACGCCGAACCCACTCCGGTCACCGACTCCGAGACTGCGCCCGTGCCAGACCTGCGCCGGGTGTTCGCCGCGCCGGACGGCAGCGGTGGAAAACAGGTGGTTGTCTTTCCGGACGGGGGCAACGAGCAGGCGCGGGCGGCCGCCTCGGGTGCGCCCCTGAGCGTGTTCGTGCAGGCGGCCGACCCGACTGGTCTGAGGCTGTGGGTGTTCACGCCGACCCGCGAGAAGGGCAGCAGTGACAGCGCCGCCATTGCCGCGCTGAGCGCCGTGCAGGGCAGCGCGGGCCTGCTGGACGTGGTGGAGGTCACGCAGGGCGACCCGGAGGCAGGCGGCGAGGTGCAGATGGCGCAGCTGTGCGGCGGCGAGTGGCTGCTGCGTCAGGGCGTGGTGACGGTGCAGGCGGTCACGGCGGACCTGTCGGCGCTGAAGTTATCGGCGCTGGGCCTGTCGGGATCGGGCCTCTCCCCTGCCTGGGTGGCCGGGACGGGCCGTCCGAATCTGGTGGCGGAGGTCGCGGACCTGGGCGCACTGGACGCCTTCGTGCCGGACGACGCGGCCGTGAGTGGCGTGAACCGCGCGACCGGCACGACCGGCCTGATCCTGTTCTGCATGGGCGGCCCGGCCCGCGCGGACGTGAGTTTCCGGGCGTTCGGGCCGCTGAAGGGCTTTAGCGAGGACGCCGCGAGCAGCAACATGCTGGCCTGCCTGACCGGCGTGCTGGGCCACCTGGGTCGCCTGCCGGCAGACAGTACCCTGATCCGCGCGGCGCAGCGCCGGCCCGGTCAGCCTGCCCGCCTGAGCGCCCAGTACGCCCCGGCGGACGGCGGCACCGAGGTCTGGGTGGGGGGCCGGGTCACGCCGGTCTGACCGGGGGGCGCGGGAGGGCCGGTGCTGGCGGTGCGGTGCTGGCGGTGCGGTGCGCCTCACGGAAGGGGAGCCGCCCGCCCCGTACACTGTCTTCATGGAGCTTTTACTGGACCTTCACCCCGACGCCTACCCGCTGCAGGGCTTCCGCCGCAAGCAGCTGCTGGAGTGGGTGTTCGAGCAGGGCGTGGGCACCTTCGACGCCATGACCAACCTGCCCGCCCAGGCCCGCGCCCAGCTGGAGGCCTCGTACCAGCTGAACCCGTTCAAGCTGATCGAGACGGTCCGCAGCGCCGACGGCAGCGTGAAGTACCTGTTCACGCTGATGGACGGCCGGCAGATGGAAGCGGTGTACATGCCGTACCTGGACCGCAAGACCATCTGCGTGTCCACCATGGTCGGCTGCCCCGCCAAGTGCGCATTCTGCGCGACCGGCGCGATGGGGTTCGGCCGGAACCTGACGCCCGGCGAGATCGTGGGGCAGGTGCTGGCCGTGGCGGGCGGCGAGGGCTTCGCGCCGCGCGAGATCCGCAACCTGGTGTTCATGGGCATGGGCGAGGCCATGCTGAACTACGACAACACCATGCTGGCCGCCCGCATCCTGCTGCACCCGGACGCGCTGGACATGAGCAAGCGCCGCGTGACGCTCTCCACGGTCGGCATCGCCAAGGGGATTCAGCGGCTGGCGACCGAGGACGACCTGGGCATCAAGCTGGCGATCAGCCTGCACGCCCCGGACGAGGAGACGCGCCGCCGTATCATCCCGACCGGCGCGGTGAACTCCATCGAGGAGATCATGGCCGCCGCCCGGGAGTACCAGTCGGTCACGGGCCGCCGCATCACCATGGAGTACACCATGCTGAAGGGAATCAACGATCACCTGTGGCAGGCGGAACTGCTGGCGGACCTGCTGCGCGGCATGGTCAGCCACGTGAACCTGATTCCCATGAACCCCTGGCCCGGCTCGGACTTCGAGAGCACCACCGAGGAGCAGCTCCAGGCCTTCTACGACACCCTGGAGGCGCGCGGCGTGGACGTCAGCGTGCGCCGCTCGCGCGGTCGGGACGCCGGGGCCGCCTGCGGGCAACTGGCGCTGAAACGGCCGTACGCCGTCAGTGGCGGGCCGGCCGCCGGGACACCCGCCGGGGCCTGAACGCCGCAGCGCGCCGCCCGGTCCCGGCGGGGCGGCGCGGGCACATGAGTAAGGGTTCCGATAGAGGTTAATGCTACGCTACTCGCGTTTCCGAACACCAGGAGGCCATCAAGGTGACGCAATACACACGTTCCGTTCTGCTGGGCCTGACGCTGGCCCTCGCCAGCCACGGCGCCGCCCAGACCATGATCGAGACGGTCGGTGCGGCCGGCATCCAGAACACGCTGCAATCCGCCGGCACGTCCGCCATCCCGAAAGTGAATCTTCCCACCGTGCCCGGCGCCGCCAGCGACGCGGGCGGGGCGGCCACCCCCGCCCCGGCAGTCACCGTCACCCCCCTGAGCGCCGAGCAGGAAACCCAGTTGCAGGCCGCTCAGGCCGCGTTCCGCGCCGGGAACCTCGCGCAGGCACGCGCGGCCTTCGAGACGCTGGTCACGCAGAACTACACCAATCCCGCGCCGCACTTCGGGCTGGCCCTGGTGCTGTTCGCGCAGAACGACGACCGGGGCGCCGCCTTTGAACTCACGCAGTTCACGGCGCTGGCCCCCACCCGCTTCGAGGGGCCGTACAACCTCGGCGTGATCGCCAGCCGGCAGGGCAACCACGCCGAAGCGCTGCAACTGTACGCCAGGGCCGCCACCCTGATGACCGACCAGGCAGGACCGGCCGCACGCCGCCAGGTGCTCGAAGCGCTGGCCGCCGAACAGACCCGCAAGGCGGACTTCGCGGCGCTGAGCGGCACCCTGGCCGCCATCGCCACGCTGGACCCGCAGGACCTGGACGTGCAGTACCGGCTCGCTCAGGCCCGCACCCTGAGTGGGCAGGGCGCCGCCGCGCTGCCCGGCGTGTACGCCCTGCTGCAGCAGGCCCCCGCCCGTGCCGACGCCGCGCTGCTGCTGGCCGACATCTACGTCGCGCAGGGCCTCCCGGACCGCGCCGTGCGTGAACTCGACGCGGCCGCCACCCGCATCACGAACGGCAGTGACCGCGCGGCGCTGCTGCTGCGCAAGGCCGACGTGCTCGCCCAGGCCGGCGACACGCGCGCCGCCGTGTTCGCCGCTCAGGACGCCACCCGCGCCGACAGCCGCAACGCCGCCGCCTTCGCCCGCGTGGGCGAACTGCGCGCCCTGCGCGGCGACCGGCCCGGCGCCCTGAGCTTCTACCAGAACGCCGTGAAGCTCGCCCCGCAGAACGCCGCCTACCGCGCCGCGCTGGCCGGCGTGCGCCTCACCCTGAACCAGAACGCCGAGGCCGCCGCCGACGCCGCGCAGGCCCTGACCCTGCGGCCCGACGACACCACCCTGGCCCGCGCGCTGTTCGTGCAGGGCGTCGCCGCCTACCGCCAGGGTCAGTACGCGCAGGCCACCCGCGCCCTGAGTTCCAGCCAGACCCGCGCGCCCAGCGCCGACACCAGCCTGTGGCTGGGCCTCAGCGCCTACGCGCAGAAGGACTACGCGGCCGCCGCGACCGCCCTGAGCGAGAGCGTGAAACTCAGTCCCACCCCCACCGCGCGCCTGAACCTCGCCAGCGCCCTGCTCGCCAGCGCCCGCTACGCGGAAGCCGAGGCGATCCTGCGCGGCCTGGTCAGCGACGACCCTAAGAACGCCGAGGCGTGGTTCCAGCTGGGCCTGTCCCAGCGCGCCCAGGCGCGTGAAACCGACGCCCGCGCGTCCCTGAAGACCGCCGCCGCGCTGGGCAGCGCCCGCGCCGCCGGAGCCCTCAAATGAGCCGCGCGAACACCGGACCGCGCCGCTGGCCGGACCTGATGATCGGCCTGCTCGTCCTGCTGCTGCTGGGCGGGTTCGGCACGCTGCTGCTGCGCGGCACCCCGCAGAACGCCACCACCGCCGGCACCCCCACCACGCAACCCACCAGCGAGGCGAGCATCCCCGGCGCGCCCGGCACCGCCGACACGGGCAGCGTCGCCGCGGCGCCCATCACGCAGGCGCCCACCACGGAGCCCGTGGCGCCGCCCACCCAGGACAGCGCCGCCACCACCGACCCCAGCACCGACACCACTGCTGCCGCCCCGGCCGCCACCGACGCACCCATCATCGAGGCGGCCCCCATCGGCACCGCGCCCGTCACGGACCCGGCCAGCACCACCGACGCCACCACCGACCCGGCCACCGAGCCAGCTGCCGATCCGGCCGCCACGCCGGGCAACCCGGCCCCCCGCCCGGAAGGCGCCGTCCCCACCAGCGAGCAGCGCGTCCCGCTGCGCAGCGACTACCGCATCACCCTCGGCACCTTCAGCAGCGAGGCCGCCGCGCAGAGTGCCGCCGCACCCGTCCAGGGCATCGGGTACACCGTCTACCCCATCGACGTGGGCTCGCAGGTCGTCGCGCAGGTCGGCCCCTTCGCAGACGAGGCCAGCGCCCGCCAGGCCCTCGCCGACGTGCAACGCGCCTACCCCCGCGCCGTCCTGTACCCCCCCCGTGACCGCGCCGCCAGCACCGACAGCAGCGGCGCCAACCCCGGCGACCGCGCCGCGCCGGCCCCCGACACGGCCAGCGCCCCCGCCCCGGCACCCAGCGGCCCCACCTACCTGCAGGTCGGCGCGTTCGACCGCGTGGAGAGCGCCCAGAACCTCGTGCAGCAACTCCGGGATCTCGGGTACAACCCCACCGTGAACGCCCCCGAAGGCAAGAAGGTCACGGTGCTCGTCGGCCCCTACGAGAACCCGGCCGCCCTGACCCGCACCGAAACCCGCCTCGCCGACAACGGCCTCGACAGTTTCCGGGTCCGCTAACGTGGCCGAAATACCCACCGCCGCCATCAGCCGCCTCGTCACCTACCTGCGCATCCTCGAACAGCTCGAGACGCAGGACGTCAGCCGCACCAGCAGCAACGACCTCGCCGAACGCGCCGGGGTCAGCGCCTTCCAGGTCCGCAAGGACCTCGCTTACTTCGGGCGTTTCGGCACGCGCGGCATGGGCTACACCGTCCCGATCCTCAAACGCGAACTCGTCCGGGTGCTCGGCCTGAACCAGACCTGGAACGTCGTGATCGTCGGCGTCGGCCGCCTCGGGCAGGCCATCGCCAACTACCCCGGCGCCAGCGACTACCAGTTCCAGTACGTCGGCCTGTTCGACGTGAACCCCGCCCTGGTCGGCCAGCAGGTCCGCGGCCTCACCGTCCGTCACACCGACGAACTGCGCGACTTCACGCGCCACAACACCGTCGACATGGGCTTCCTGGCCGTTCCGCCCGAACACGCCCAGGACGCCGCGCAGGCCCTCGCCGACGCCGGGGTCAAGGGCATCCTCAACTTCGCGCCTGTGGTCATCCAGCCCCGCACCCTTGAGCGCGGCGGCCCGCAAGAAATCAGTGACGAATGGCGTGGTCTGATCGTCGAAAACATCGACTTCCTCGCCGGCATGAAACGCCTCGCCTTCTACATCCTCAACCCTCACCTCAAAGACGCCCCCACCCCGGAGGACCCCGCATGAAGAAACTCCCCCTACTCGCCCTCCCCCTCCTTCTTGCAGCGTGCGGTGAAACCGGCGTGAACGTCGGCCAGGGTGTCAGCATGACCGCCGCTCTGACCGGCACCGAGGTCGGCGCCGACGTGGTCAACGTCTACGCCAAAAATGCCGACGGCACGCGCGGCGCGTACATGGGCAGCGAGGTCAAGGTCTACCGCCCCACCCAGGGCGCCCTGAACTTCCAGGTGAAGGCCGGCAGTCTGGGCGTGACCATCACGGCCGCCAAGGTCGTGTACACGGACGCCTCCGGCACCCCCTTCGCCGCACCCTCGAACACCTTCAACACGACCCTGAACATCAAGGTGCCGGAAGGCTACGTCTGCGCGGGCGGCGCCACCAACTGCACCTTCACCGAGAAGACCGCCGCCCCCATCAGCTTCACCGCCCCCACCACCGGGCTGTACCTCCTGAGCGAGCAGGCGGCCATCGCCGCCGCCGACAGCTGCGTGGACGGCTCCGCAGCGCTCGCATCAGGCCAGGGCGCCTGCGCCGAAGTCCGCATGAACATCACCCTCACCGGCCAGGACACCCTCGGCGCCACCCGCACCATCACCATCCCGCAGGCCCAGGTCCGCGTCTACGTCGCCAACGTCACCGAAGAGGTCCGCTGAATGAACACTGTCCCCCGTAATCCCCTGCTGCTGCTGCTCACCGGCACCCTCGTCGCCTGCGGTGGCGGCAGCAACACTCCCAGCCCCAGCACGCCCGGCAACACCGCGCCCGCCGTGAACATCAAGGCGAACGGCCGCGCCATCACCGCCGACACCTACCTGCCCACCCGCGGGCGACTGGACGTCAGCGTCTCCGACCCGGACATCGGCGGAAGCATCAAGAAAGTCGTCTACGCCATCGACAACGGCCCCAGGACCGACCTGAGCCCCGCAGCAGCGATGACCGTGGCCCTGCCCAGCCTGAGCGGCGGACAGCACGAAGTGACGGTCGAAGCCACCGACAACGCCGGCGCCGTCACCACCGTGAAAGCGCCCTTCCTGATCGACGCGGCGGCGCCCACGCTGACCACCGTCAACCTGAACGGCCAGGCCGCCGCAGACACCGCCACCTTCACGGTCGGTGACGCCGCCCTGCTCAGCGTCACCGCACAGGACACCCGCGGCGACACCCAGAAAACCCCGGGGCCCGTAACCATCCGCGTGCTGGAAAGCGGGACCCTGGTCAAGTCCGTCAGCGGCAACACCCTGACCGCCGACCTCACCAAGGACGTCAAGGGACAGGCCCGGGCCGCCGGAACCGTGATCTTCACCGTCGAAGCCGAGGACAGCGTGGGCTTCGTGACCAGCCGCAACATCGCCGTCACCTTCAACGCAGCCAGCACCGGCGACAACGGCGGCGTGACCGCGCCCACCTTCACGTGGCTGAGCCCCGCCAGCGACTTCGTGAAAGGCGGCGGCACCGTCACCCTGCGCGCCACTGCCACCCGCAACGGCCAGGACCTGAGCAGCCAGATCACCTACACCGCCACCTGCGGCGACATCAAGGGCAACATCTGGACGCTGGACGCCACCTGCGCCGACGGCAGCAAGCAGAGCGTCACCGCCACCGTCACCGACGGCGGCCGCAACTTCAGCAGCCCCGCCAAGGTCATCACGGTCGACGCCAGCGACCCCACCGTGCAGATCACCAACCCCCAGCAGGGCCAGACCTTCACGCAGAACCCCATCAAGATCGGCGTCACCGGCACCGACGCCGTCAGCGGCCTGGACCGCATCCTCGTGGAAGCCAAAAAGGACGGGGACGCCAATTACACGCAGGTGGGCGTCGTCACCGCCGCCAGCGGTGACGTCACCTGGGCCCCCATGAACGGCACCTACACCCTGCGCGCCACCGCCACCGACAAGACCGGCCGCACCAACACCACCACCCTCAGCGGCATCAAGGTCAACCTGACCAGCAGCGACGCCACTCCCCCCACCGTCGCCCTCTCCCCCATCCCCGCCACGCCCCAGCGCGCGACCGTCACCGTCACCGCCACCGCCAACGACAACGACAGCGGCGTCGCCAAGGTCGACCTGTACGACGGCGGCACCCTGATCGAATCCAAGGCGACCGGCGTGGGCGGCAAGTACACCTTCAGCCTCGACACCACCAAACTCAGCGACGGCCCCCACACCCTGCGCGCCATCGCCTTCGACAACGCCGGCCTGAGCAGCGAGACCAGCGCCAGCCTGACCGTCGACAACACCGCCCCCGTCGTCAACTGGATCAGCCCTGCCGACGGAGCCGTCACGCGCGGTGAAGTCACCCTGAACGCCACCACCAACGAGGGGACCGTCACGTACACCGTCGACGGCATGCCCCTGACCGGAAACAAGGCCACCTTCAGCAGCGACGGGACCCACACCATCACCGCCACCGCGCAGGACGCTGCCGGGAACCGCACCAGCAGCACCATCCGGGTCACCAGCGACGCCACCGCGCCCATCGCGCAGATCACCGGCCCCACCGCTGGCAGCACCCTGACCAGCAACCCCGTGACCATCACCGTGACCGGCAACGACACCGGCAGCGGCGTGAGCAGCCTGGAAGTCTTCGCGCGAGACACCGCCACGAACACCAGCACCAGCGTCGGCACCGTCAACGGCGCCAGCGGCACCGTCACCTGGACGCCCACCAGCGGCACCTACGACCTGACCGTCATCGCCACCGACAAGGCCGGCAACAAGGGCGCCGCCAGCACCCCCGTGAACGTCACAGTCAAGCTCGCCACGGCCGACATCTCCCCCCCCGAATTCGACAAGACCGCCCCCACTGCCACCTTCTCACGCGGCGTGATCACCCTCGACGGCTTCGTGAAAGACCCGGAAAGCGGCATCAGTCAGGTCACACTGTTCAACGGCGGCGTGCGCCTGAACGCCACGCCCAGCCTCAGCGTCCAGCCCGACGGCCGCACCCGCTACGCCCTCACGCTGGACAGCAAGACCCTCGCCGACGGCACCTACACCCTGACCATCCAGGCCACCAACGGCGTCGGCCTCGTCAGCAACCAGGACGTCCCGGTCAATGTGAATAACGCCGCACCGACCGTCACCATCAGCAACCCGCAGAACGGCGCGCTGCTCGGAAAGAACAGCGACCTCACCGTCAAAGCCACCGGCACCGATACCACCCCCGGTGACACCCTCACCTATGAGTACAGCGTCGACGGTGGCGCCTTCGCCACGTTCGACCCTGCTCAAACTCAAACCCCCTTAAAACTTCCCACGCCCACCGACGGCACGCACACCCTGACCGTGCGCGCCACCGACAAGGCCGGGAACACCGGCACGACCACCTCCACCTACACGTACGACGGCACCGCCCCGACCGTGCAGATCACCAGCCCCACCCAGGGTCAGATGTTCACCAGCACCCCCGTGACCATCAGCGTGATCGGCCAGGACAGCGGCACTGGCATTGCCAGTATCAACGTGTACGCGAATGACGGCACCAGCCCCGACGAACTGATCGGTACGCTCGGCGGGAACGGCAGCGTCACCTGGTACCCCCGCAAGACGGACGGCAGCCCTTACACCATCAAGGCCATAGCAACCGACCGGGCCGGTAACCTGTCCGCCACCGCCGACGCGACCGTGAGCGGCGTGAAGGTGAAAACTGCCAGCACCGTTCAGGTCACGGGTGGGCCTGCGATCACACCGCCCAACGCCGATCCCAAGGGCCGCACCTATGTCAGCAACGGACGTACCTACGCTCGTGGTCCCCTGACAGTCAGCGCCACGGCCATCACCGATGCCCCCAACATGACGCAGGCGGAACTCCAGGCGGATGGTCAGACCCTGCTCACGACCACTACGACCCCTGGTACCCCTACCTTCACCTTCGACTTCGACAACCTGAACGAAGGCCTGCGTGACATCGGCGTTCGCTTCACCGACTCGCTGGGCACCGTAGGCATCACGAAAACCACCGTCTACGTGGACAAGACCGCGCCCATCATCAACTGGAACACCACCCTGAACGGCAGTCTGTCCAGCGCGCCTGTCACCCTGGACGCCACTGCGACGGACAGTGCCTCCGGCGTGTCCGGCAACGTCACCTACACTGAAAACGGTCAGTCCGTCACCAACCCCGTCTCGGCTGACGGCCAGCACACCGTGACCGCCGCCGCGACCGATAACGTCGGCAATGTGGCCACACGCAACGTTACGTTCACGATTGACTCCACCGCACCAGACGTCATCCCGGCCCTCACTGTCAACCCACAGGAGTTCACGACTGCGCCCATCACGCTCACCGCCACGGCCACTGATGCAACCAGTAGTGTTGCAAACATTGAAGTGCTCGTGGGGTTACAGGGCCAGTCCCTCACAACCCTGGGCCGCCAGAACGGAGCCTCGTACAGTACAGTCTTCACGCCGTCTCAGGCAGGGACGTATGCAGTTCAGTACATTGCGCGGGACGCCGCAGGCAACGTGCGCACCGTTGACCGCACCTTCACTTACGTTGTCACCACCGCCCCTGTGGAACAGGCGCCCAAGCCGGTCCTGGAGGTCGTAGGCAGCGCCCCTTACTCCGGGAACATGAGCGTCAATATTTCGGGTAACTATGACGCCGCCAGTCAGGTGGATCGCATGATTCTGCAGGTGACCGACTCGAAAGGAGTGATCGACAACAGCACCTACGTCACGCCGCAAGCCCGCGCCACTCTCAGCGTGGACACCACCCGGTTCGCCAATGGTCCTCTGAAACTCCAGGTCATCGCCTACACCAAGACTGGTCTGCGTGGACTCAGTTCTGAAACCAGTGTTCTCGTGCAGAATCTGACCAGCCCTGACTTCAAGATTGCTTCTCCCAGCGACGGCGCGAGCGTCACGACCCCCAGCGTACCCGTCCAGATCACCCTGACCAAACGCAGTGCGGACTACACCATCAGTCAGCCCATCCAGGTAGACCTGCTGGACTACCGCGGCGTCACGGTGGCTTCCAGAACGCTCGACAGCAGTGATCGCAACGTTTGCAGTGGCAGTACGGAATCACTGACCTGCAACACCACGTTCGATGTGGCCGCTCTACCAGCAGACATTTACACTGTGCGTGCCCGCACGACCGTGCTGGTTGACCCGGCAGGTGCAAACATCTCACGCCCCCTGGAAACCAGTAGCCAGTTCAAGCACAACACGACCAGCGTTCTGCCGCCGGCGTCCACCATCCGCTTCCCTGCCATCACGGACTCGCAGAAACCCGGTCAGATTGACAGCAGTTCCGGTGTGCTGATCTCGGTCAGCGACAACACTGGCGTGAATGTCGTGGAAGCACGCATCGTGGGCCCGTTCGACGCCAACCAAGCACTGACGCTGAACGGAACGACGCAGTGTGACGCGAGCAAACCTGTCGTGGGTCGCTCGCCGGTCGACGTCCTGATGTTGAACTACGGATACAGCCCTGCGATTGCCGTCGGTGACGTCGTTCTGACCAACCTGGACATTGATGGGTCGGCATATGTGCCTGACAACAACCTCAACGAACGCTACGACCTGCGTGTCACGGTTCAGGATACGGAAGGCAACCGCAACATCCAGTGCATTCCGATCACCATTAACCGGGCGGCCATCCGCGCTAATCGTCCCTCCTACTCCATCAGTACCATCACCAGCCCGACTCCCCCCAACAGCGGCTCTGGAGAACTGAACTACACGACGGGCACCTGGACCCTTGGCGGTATGACAAACCGTAGCCGCGTGGCAGCCGTGCTGTATCAGAACAGTGTTCAAAAGAACATCACGTTCAGCAGTGACGTGACGGGCAGCAGGAGTGTCACTGTGGCCTTCGGCGATCCTGGCACCTACCAGATCGTCTGGCTTATCGAAGACATGACGACTGGAATTGTCACTTCCGTGGGTGGCGACACCGTCTCGGTTGTGAAGAACCCCTGATAAGGACTCGGATTGAACGGTTTATCAAAACCGTTCAATCCGCGCGAAGCGGCCCGGCGCCTGCTCCGCAGCGTGGCAGCAAAGAGGATTGTCGGGCGTGGAGTTGGCAATCCGGTGAAGTTCCAGGTGGAGGGCGAAGCCGACGGAATCCGTATGCCACAAACGCCCGGTCACTTCGTTGACGGATCGGAAGAGCATCAATCTGTCAACGTCATGCCTGGGACCCGTTCGACTTCACACTTCTGCACAGCCTATTCAAGTTGCATCTGTCAAGGAGGCCCCCCACCGGTGCGGTGGGGGGCCTCCTTATGTGTTGCTCTCGTTCAGTACTTGATGTTGTATTCGGCGAAGCCGTCTTCGCGTGTTTTGATGAGGGTGGCGCCTGCGGGGAGGTATTTCTGGGCGTTGGGGCTGCTGGTGTAGAGCAGGGTGGCGCCGGGGATGGGGGTGAGTTTCCAGTTGCCGTCGGCGGTGGGGTTGATGGTTTTCTGCTGGTTGAAGTAGCCGATGAGGGCCTGGCGGGTTTCGTCGGGGGCGGCGAGGATGATGTTCTTGCCGTTCAGGCCGGGGAAGCTGCCGCCGCCGCTGGCGCGGTAGTTGTTGGTGGCGATCACGAACTGCTGGTTGGGGTCGATGGGTTTGCCCTGGTAGGTGAGGTTCTTGATGCGGCGTGCGCCGGCGTTGGCGACTTCGCCCTTGTTGTTGTAGCGGTTGGGTTGGGTGACGTCGATTTCGTAGTTGACGCCGTCGATCACGTCGAAGTTGTAGGTGGGGAAGCTGGTGTCGACGAGGTCCTGGGGTTCGGTCTTGGTGGGGTCGATCTGTTTGAACTGCCCGGCGCTGCGTTCGAGCCATTCCTGCACCTGCGCGCCGGTGACGAGGACGGCCTGGACGGTGTTGGGGTACACGTAGAGGTCGGCGACGTTCTTGATGGCGAGGGTGCCGGCGGGGATGTCGGTGTAGTAGCTGGCGCCGGCGCGTCCGCCGGCTTTGAAGGGTGCGGCGGCGGCGAGGACGGGGAGGTCTTTGTACTTGGTGCTGGCGAGGGCGGCCTTGACGTAGGCGGTCTGGGCGCTGTTGACGAGTTGCACGCTGGGGTCGTCCTGCACGAGGGCCCAGTAGGAGTTGATGGGGGCGGTCAGGTCGGCGACCTTGCCGCGGACGTAGGCGAGGGTGCCTTCGTGGGCGGTTTTGACGGCGCGGGCGATGCGGGGGTCGGGCGTGACGAGGTTTTTCTTGGCGGCGGCGTCCCAGATGGGGCGGACGAGGGCGGCGCTGTCCTTGATGGTCCACTTCTGGGTTTTGCGGTCGTAGTCGAGTTTCAGGTCGACGATGCCGAGGTCGTTGCCCCAGAAGCCGGCCATGACGACGGGTTTGCCGTTGATGGTGCCTTTGGTGATGTCGGCGCCGGGGATGCTCTTGTAGACGGGTCCGGGGAACACCTGGTGGC
This sequence comes from Deinococcus depolymerans, assembly GCF_039522025.1. Classification (NCBI taxonomy): domain Bacteria; kingdom Thermotogati; phylum Deinococcota; class Deinococci; order Deinococcales; family Deinococcaceae; genus Deinococcus; species Deinococcus depolymerans. The sequence continues at coordinate 39,846 of NZ_BAAADB010000008.1, forward strand.
TGTGGCCGGAGAGGACGACGTCGATGCCGGGGATTTTGGTGAGTTCGGTGGCGACGTTTTCCTGGCCGGGGGTGTAGTCGGCGGTGATGCCGCTGTGGGCGATGGCGACGATGATGTCGGCGCCCTGGGCTTTCATCTGGGGGATGAATTTGCGGGCGGTCTGGACGATGTCGGCGGTGACGATCCGGCCGTCGAGGTTGCTCTTGTCCCACTGGACGATCTGGGGGGGCAGGAGGCCGATGATGCCGACGTTGATGACGTAGGGGCGGCCGTTGGTGTCGTAGACGGTGTGGCGCTGGATGAGGTAGGGGTTGAAGGCGTTTGCGCCGGGTTTGCCGGTGCCGTCGTCGACGTAGGTGTTGGCGCTGACGATGGGCATGGGGGCAGTGTCGATGATCTGCTTGAGGAAGGGCAGGCCGTAGTTGAATTCGTGGTTGCCGAGGTTGGCGGCGTCGTACTTGAGGATGCTCATGGCGGCGTGCATGGGGTGCATCTGGCCGGCCGTGAGGGGTTTGATGCGGGCAACGTAATCGCCGAGGGGGTTGCCCTGGATCAGGTCGCCGTTGTCGAACAGCAGGCTGTTGCGTTTTTCCTTGCGGGCGTTGTTGATGAGGGTGGCGGTGTACTCGAGGCCGAATTCGCCGGTGGGTTTGTCCTGGTAGTAGTCGTATCCGAGGGCGCTGGTGTGCAGGTCGGTGGTTTCGAGGATGCGGAGTTCGACGGTCTGGGCGCCGGCTGCGCCGAGCAGCAGGGCCGTCATCAGTGAGATATTTTTAAGCACGTCGTCAAGAATAGCGAAAAGATTCAGGGTTGTATCTGCTGGCCGCAGGTGGTCGGCCGGTCACCGAAGGATCATGCTGGAGGGCCGCTGCCGGAGGGTGCGTGGTGACGTCCGGGCGTGGCGTCGGCAACCCGGCGTGGGTGGGGTGTGGAGGGGACAGACGGCAGTCCGGGTTACAGGCTGGCGGCCAGCGTGCGGAACAAGGCGGGTGGGGTGGGGTGGGCGGCGCCGTCCTGCCAGGTGAAGCGCAGGTCGCGCAGGGGGCCGCCTTCCGCGACGCCCATTCCGTTCGGGAACAGCGGGGCGTAATCGGGCGGGGTGGTGACGGGGACCGCGCCGGGCAGGTCGAGGGCGGCGCGGACCTCGCGTTCGTGGCCGAAGTGCACCGCGTGCGTGCCGTCCGGGGCGGCCCAGGTGAAGCGGGCGGCGGTGGGTGCCAGCGGGCCGGGGTGGACGACGTGCCCGGCGCTCAGGCCGGGGCGCAGGCGCAGCGTGACTTCCAGTGCCTCTCCCAGCAGGCCGAAGCTGCCCACGAAGGGGCGGGTCAGGTCGTAGCCCTGCACGTTCTTCACGGTGCGGCCGCCCGCGCGGATCACGCGGCCGCTGGGGGCGCGGAAGGTGACGCCCAGGATGTCGGACGCGAACGGGAACGTCTGCCCGAAGCCGCCGCGCGTGATCAGGTCGCCGACCGTGCCGGGCAGGTTCACGCGCGGAAACGGTGGGTAGAGTCCGGCGGGCAGCGCGGCGAACACCTCGGGGAGGGTGGTGTCGCCGCTGACGGTGATGGTCTGGTCGCCGGGGGACAGGTCAAGGATGGTCATGGGGTGCCTCCGGCGGGGTGAATGGTTGATGGTCGATGGTTGATGGAACCAGCGCGGCCGTTCGTCCAGCTCCTTTCAAGCATCACCGGTCCACTCCTTCCGCAGGAAGGATCTTGCCGGGGTTCAGGGCGTGGTGCGGGTCGAGGGCGCGTTTGACGTTCCACAGGGCCTTCAGGGTGGCGGGGTCGACGGCGTCGGTCATGAAGTCGCGTTTCATGGAGCCGATGCCGTGCTCGCCGCTCAGGACGCCGCCGTGGCGGATGGCGACGAGGGCGATGTCGTGCGCGAGGTCGTGAACGGCGTGGGTGTCTTCCTTGCGGGGGTCGAACAGGATGTTGGGGTGCAGGTTCCCGTCCCCGATGTGCCCGAACTGCACGAGGTGGAAGGGGCTGGCGTCGCCGAGAGCGCGGATCTCGCGGACCACGTCCGGGAGGGCCGAGCGGGGCACGACGATGTCCTCGTTCATGCGTTGCGGGCGGATGCGGCCCAGGGCGGGGCTGACGCTGCGCCGCGCGCGCCACAGGGCGGCCCCCTCGGCGTCGGTGGCGGCGCGGCGCACGGTGCCTCCGGCGCGTTCGCAGGCGTCGGCCACGAGTTGCAGTTCGCCCTGCACGGTGTCCAGGTCGTCTCCGTCAGTGTCGACCAGCAGCACCGCCTCGGCGTCACGGGGCAGGCCGAGGTTCAGGTAGTCCTCGACGGCGTTCGTGCAGGCGCGGTCCATGAACTCCAGTTTGCTGGGCACGGCCCCGGCGGCGATGGCAGCGCTGACGGCCTCGGCGCACGCGCCGACCTCGGGGAAGTGCGCCATGAGGGTGCGGGTGTGCGGGGCGGGCGGGATCAGGCGCAGGGTGGCCTCGGTGATCAGGCCCAGGGTGCCCTCGGAGCCGATCAGCAGTCCGGCGAGGTCGAAGGCGTCGCGGGTGACGTGGTGCTCCTCGCCGTCGGCGTCCACGAAGCTGAGGGCGCGGACGTAATCGCCGGTCACGCCGTACTTGAAGCACATGGGGCCGCCCGCGTTCTCCGCGAGGTTCCCGCCGATGGTGCTCGTGCGGAAACTGGCGGGGTCCGGCGGGTAGATCAGGCCGTGCGGTCTGGCGGCCTCGGTGACGGCCAGGGTGATCACGCCCGCCTGCGCCTGCGCCTCACGCCGCTCGGGGTGGATGGTCAGGCGGGTCATGCGCGTAAAAGAGATCACCAGTCCGGGTTCCGTGGGGGCCGCGCCGCCCGACAGGCCGCTGGCCGCGCCGCGCCCCACGATGGGCACGCCCGCTGCCCGCGCTGCCCGCACGGCCGCCACCACGTCCCCGGTACTTTCAGGCAGTACGACCGCCAGCGGCGTGGCACCGAACTGGATGGCGTCGTAGCGGTAGTTCAGGCGTTCGGACAGGTTCGACAGAACCTTGCGCGGCCCCAGCAGGCGCGTGAGGTCGGCGGCCAGGGCATTGTGCGCCCCCCCTGCCGGGGCAGGCTTGCGGGCATCCGAATTCGTGGTCAGCGCGAGTTTCTCCGTGCTCACGAGCCCACCCCTCCATCAACCATCAACCATCCCCTCTCCCCTTTCACAGTTCCCCCCGGTACGCCAGGTCGAGAATCTCGATGGTGTGCATGACGGGCGCGCGGTCGCCCTGGCGGCGCACGTGGCTCTGGATCTGGGTGTGGCAGCCGATGTTGCCGCTGGCGATCAGGTCGGGCTGCGTGGAGAGGATGTTCTTTGCCTTGCGTTCGCCGAGTTGCGTGGCAAGTTCGGGCTGTTCGAGGTTGTACGTGCCGGCCGAGCCGCAGCACAGGTCCCCCTCGGGGACTTCGAGGACGGTGACGCCGGGAATGGCACGCAGCAGGTCACGCGGCTGGGCGCGCACACCCTGCGCGTGGGCGAGGTGGCAGGCGTCGTGGTACGCGACCTTCAGGGGTCGGCTGGCAGGCAGGGTAGGTTCCAGCGTGCCGCCCTGCAGCAGGGCGCCCAGGTACTCGCTGATGTCCATGACCTTCGCGGCGAAGGCCTGCGCGCGGGCCTCGTCAGGCTCGCCGTGCAGGACCATCGGGTACTCCTTGAGGCCCGCGCCGCACCCGGCGGCGTTCGAGAGGATCGCGTCGAAGTCGTCCGGGTTGAAGGCGTTCAGGTTGGCGCGGACCAGCTTCAGCGCCTCGTCCCGCGCGCCGGTGTGCAGCGCGGCGGCGCCGCAGCAGCCCTGCCCGTCGGGAATGACGACCTCGATGCCGTTGCGGCTCAGGACGCGCAGGGTCGCGGCGTTGAAGTTGGGCGTCAGGGCCTGCTGGGCGCAGCCGACCAGGAACGCCACCCGCCCCCGCCGCTGCCCGCGCGCGGGCGTGAGCTTGGCGCTGGGCTGCATGGCGGGCACCGATTCCGGCAGCAGGTCCAGCGGGCTGCGCAGCGCGGCGGGCAGCACGGGCGCCAGCGGCTTGGCGAACTGGCCCAGGCGGGCGGCCACGCTGAACACCTTCGGGGCGGGCAGGATCTTCAGGATCGCGGCCCGCTTGGCCCGGTCGAACGGACTGCGCTGGCGTTGCGGCTCGCTCCAGCCACGGAAGGCCGTGATCAGTTCCCCGTACGGCACGCCGCTGGGGCAGGCGGTCACGCAGGCCTGACAGCCCAGGCAACGGTCCAGGTGCGGCGCGGCGTCCATCAGGGGCAGGCCGCCCTCCAGCACCTCCTTCATCAGGACGATCCGGCCGCGTGGGCTGTCCATCTCGTCGCCCAGCAGCGCGTAGGTGGGGCAGGCGGGCAGGCAGAAACCGCAGTGCACGCAGGCGTCCACCGCGTGCGCCATGACCTCGCCCTGCCCGCCGAGGGTCTGCACGGGAATGTCGTTGTTCAAGCGTGGAACCTCATGCCCTACAGGATAGGCGCGGCCGGACGGGACGACCGGGCGTGTGGGCGCTGTGGGCTAGGGGGGTGCCGGTTCGTGACCACGCGCAGCTTTTCCGTGTGCGCTCAGGCGCAGACTGCCGGGCATGAGTGCTTCCTCTCCCCTGCCGCTGTCCGTGCTCGACCTTGTTCCCGTGCCGCTGGGGTCCAGCGCGGCCGGGTCGGTGGAGGCGGCGCTGGCGTACGCGAAGGCCGCCGAGGACGCCGGGTTCACGCGGTACTGGGTGGCCGAGCATCACAACATGGGCGCACTCGCCTCCAGCGTGCCGCTCGCGGTGCTGGCGGCAGCGTCGCAGCGCACCACGCGCATCCGCCTGGGGTCGGGCGGCGTGATGCTGCCCAACCACGCGCCGCTGAGCGTGGCGGAAGGTTACCGGCTGCTCTCGGCCCTCGCGCCGGACCGGGTGGACCTGGGCCTGGGGCGCGCGCCGGGCACGGACGGTCGCACGGCCCGCGCGCTGCGGGGCGCGCAGGGAATGATGGAGGAATCCTTCGAGCGGCAACTCTCGGACCTGATCGCCTTCGGCACCGGGCAGTACCCGGCCGGGCACCCGTTCGCGGGCACCGTCGCGGCCCCGGCGGGCGAGGGGCTGTTCCCGCCGCTGTGGATCCTGAGCAGCAGCGGCTACGGCGCGCATGTGGCGGCGAAGGCCGGGGCGGGGCTGGCGTTCGCGTGGCACATCAACCCGGACACCGCGCAGGCCCGCGCCGCCGCCGACGCGTACCGCGCCGCGTTCCAGCCCTCGGAAGCCTTCCCGGAACCGCGCGTGATCGTCGCCGCGAGCGTCGTGACCGCCCCCACCGCCGCCGAGGCCGAGGAACTCAGCCTGCCGCTGGGCCTGATGTTCCTGCGCCTCACGCGCGGCGAGAGCGCCCCCTACCCCACCGTCGCCGAGGCGAAAGCCTACCCGTACACTCCGCAGGAACGCGCGCTGGCCGACTCCATGCGACGGCGCGCCATCATCGGCGACCCGCAGAGTGTGGCCGCGCGCCTGCACGCCCTGGCCCGCGACGCGGCCGCCGACGAGGTGATCGTCAGCCTGAACATCCCCGACGCCGCCCAGCGCCGCGACACCCTGAAACTGGTCATGGACGCCGTCCGAGCGCAGGAAACGCGGGAACTCGCGCCCGCCTGACAGCCGGGAGAACAGGGTGGGTCCCGAGGAATGTCTCAGGAGCCACCCTGCTGTCATATGGAATCCGTATCCAGCCTGGCCGCAGCTCAGCTGAACTGCACTTTCCGCGGTTCCGGGAGGCGCGCGGCGATGAGGGCGCTGGGGATCAGCAGGCTCAGTGCGGCGAGGGCGGCGGTGGTGGGGCTGGTGGCGTCGGCCAGGGCACCCACAAGGAAGACCAGCAGGCCCGCGAAGCCCCACGAGAAGCCCATCATGATCGAGCTGGCGACGGCGACGTGGCCGGGCGCGTACTCCTGCGCGGTGACGACGCCGACGGGGATGCTGGCGTTCACGGCGGCCCCGACGATGAAGGTCAGGGGGTAGAACCACCAGTTGGCGGGGCTGGAGAGGATCAGCAGCGCGAAGAAGGGAATGGTGGTGAGGATCGCGCCGCGCAGGACGGTCACGCGGCCCAGGCGGTCGCTGAGCCGCCCGCCGACGATGCCGCCGATGGCGCTGGCGACCGAGTACACGGCGAGCGTGATGGCAACCTCGCGCGCGCCGTACCCGCGTGCCAGCAGCATGAACGGCAGCATGGCGTTGTACCCCATGCTGGCCAGTGAGCGCAGGACGGCCATGGCCCACAGCCACACCAGCGGCCCACGGAAGATGCCGGCGTAGTCGCGCAGGGGGATGCGCTTTGCCTTCTGCACGCCGCCCGGTGTGACGGCGAAGGTGATGGCGGCGATGACCACGCCGATCAGCGCGAACCACGGCAGGTGCGTGAGGCCCACCCCGGCGAAGACTGGGCCGAGGGCCATCCCGGCCGTGCCGCCTGCGCTGAACAGGCTGGCCCACAGGCCGCGCCTGTCGGGGGGGCTGTGCTGCGCGACGTAGGCGGCTCCGGCCGGGTGGAAGAACCCGCTGCCGAGTCCGGCAACCGCGACGAGCAGGATCAGCGCGCCGAACCACGGCACGAAGCCCATCAGGGTCAGGCCGACGCCGGTCATGAGGGGGCCGAGCGCGGCGGCGTAGCGGCGGTCCAGCCGCTCGCCCAGGATGCCCAGCAGGGGTTGCAGGACACTGCTGGTCAGCGAGTACACGCTGGACAGCAGGGTGACGGCGGCGATGCTGACCCCGTACTTGCTCTGAAGGGCGGGGGTCAGGGGTGTGAGCATGGCGCTGTACGCGTCGTTGATGAAGTGCCCGGCGGTGACAGCCACGGCGATGGCGGCGGCGTGGCGGGTGGCGGTGGCGGAGACGCTGGCCTGCATATGGGCTGCACGGTACTGCGCGGCCGGCGGCAAGGGCGGGGGGTTGGGAACGAAGTGGCCCGGGATGTCCGGACTGACGGGCCGGCTGCGGCGCACCTCCCCCGACGGGTCAACGTTGAATGAAGGCGTCGGGCGGCGCTGTGACAGCCGCGCAAGAGCAGGCTGTCTAGCCTGAACGGATGATACGGATTCCGTCTGCTTCGTTCACAACCCGGAACAGCACCGGGTTGCCAGTTCCACGCCCGGAATCCGCCTGGCTCCTCCCCTGCGGAGCAGCTCTCCGAGTCGCTCCGCCCGGATTGAACGGTCTTTGCCACCCGTTCAATCGGAGGCCGTATGACTGATCAGTTCCGCACCCTGATTGCCCGCGCTCTTCCCAGTCCGGAACGGGTGCAGGAATCCCTGCGGCAACTGAGTCCGCTGGAACTGCAGGCCGCCGCTGACTTCTTCAGCGTGACCCTGCCGGAATTCGACGTGGCGGTGGCGTTGCCCGGCGCACAGGGGCTGGCGCAGGCGGCGGCAGAGCTGCGCGGCGCGTTCCTGGTGACGGCCGGGCGCACGGCGGCGGGCCGCTGGGAGCTGTTCGCGCCGGACCTGGCCGGCATCACGCGGGAGCTGGGGGCGGGGCGGCGGCCGGCGCGGGCCGCGCTGTTCACGCCGCAGCTGAAGAGTGGCCTGAAGGAACTGGAGGTCCTGCTCACCGTCGCCCGGCCCGGCTGGCTGGTGCCGGCGCTCGCGGCGGGCGTGGCGCGCACCGACGCGCTGGGCCGCGCCCGCCTGGAATTACAGGGCGTGCGGGTGGTGACGCCGGTCATGCTGGCCGACACGCCCACCGGACTGGTGTTCGAGCGGCGCTATCCTCACTCGGCCTGACGCGCCTGCAGCCCGGCGCGGTAGTGCGCCAGGGCGCGTTCCTCGGCGGGAATGCGGAGGCCCAGCAGCAGCGCGGCGTTCAGCAGCGTGAAGGCCAGCGCGGTGCGCCACGCGCCCACCGCGAGCGGCGCGGCGGCGAGTTCCAGCGCCACGACCGCGTAGTTCGGATGCCGCAGGAACCGGAACGGGCCGCCCGTGACGCGCTGTCCACCGGGCACGATCAGGATGCGGGTGTTCCAGTAGCGGCCCAGCGTGCGGATCACCCAGTACCGCAGCGGCTGGGCCAGCAGGAACAGCAGCAGCGCCGGGACGTTCACGCGCCGACCATTGCGGCCTTCCAGGAACGTGAACAGCATCCAGGCGGGGTGCAGCACGAAGAACAGCGGGTAGTGTTCCTGGCCGTATTCCGCGGCGCCCTGCTCGCGCGCCCAGGCCTCGTTGCGGCGCGCGACCCGCAGTTCCAGCAGGCGCTGCGCGGTCAGGAACGCCAGGAGCCAGCCGGCCAGCGACCGGGCCTTCACGCGGGTTCCAGCAGGGTGTCGGCGGCCTCGTCGGCACTCAGTTCGCCGCGGGCCACGCGGGCGTACAGGTCGCCGCTGCGTTCACGGGCCAGCCTCAGCAGCCGCTCCTGCACCAGGGACCGGACCTCGAATTCGGCGCGGGCCTCGCGGCGGGCCAGCAGGCCAGCCTCGCCCAGGTGCGCGCGGTGCGCCTCGACGGCGTCGATCAGGGCGTCCAGGCCGTCGGCCTTCGAGGCGATGGTCTGCCGGATGGGGGCCATCCAGGTGTGCTCGTCGTGCGCGCCGAGGCCCTGCGCGGCCATCAGTTCCCGGACGGTCCGGGCGGCGCCGGGCAGGTCGGCCTTGTTCACGGCGATCACGTCCGCGATCTCCATGATCCCGGCCTTGAAGGCCTGCACGCCGTCCCCGCCGGCCGGCGTGAGGACCAGCAGGGTGTGGTCGCAGGCGGCGGCGACGTCCACCTCGGACTGCCCGACGCCCACGGTCTCCAGGATCACCCAGTCGAAGCCCGCGCCCTCCAGCAGGGACAGCACGGACATGGTGCGGGCCGACAGGCCGCCCAGCGCGCCCCGGCTGGCGAGCGAACGCACGAACACGCCCGCGTCGGCGTGATGGCGCAGCATGCGGATGCGGTCCCCGAGGATCGCGCCGCCGCTGTACGGGCTGCTGGGGTCCACGGCCAGCACCGCGACCCGCTGCCCGCGCGCGCGGAGCGTGGCGATCAGCGCGTCGGTCAGGGTGCTCTTGCCGCTGCCGGGGCTGCCGGTCACGCCCAGCACCACGGCCCGCCCCCCCTGGCGGGCGGTGCGTTCACGGGCGGCGCGCAGCAGCGGCCGGGCGCCCGGCAGGCCCGCCTCGGCCAGCGTGACGGCGCGGGCCAGGGCGCGCAGGTCCCCGGCGCGGTAGCGGGCGAGCAGGTCGCCGGGCGGCGGACTGCCCGCCGGGGGAAGCGGGACGGTCACGGCCTGCCCCGGCCGGAACGGGTGGATGGAAGGGAAGGCATGTGCCTCTCAGGCTAGCGCATGGGCGCGCGGCGGGGTTCAGCCGCGCAGGACGCCGTTCCCGCGACCGCTGCTCAGGGGGCCTGCCCGAGCACGTCGTCCGCCTCGGTGGCTTCCAGCAGGCTCTCGAGGTGCGCGTCGTCGTTGAAGCCCAGCAGCATGCCGCTGCCCGCTCCCAGCAGGACGCGCGTGACCGAGGTGTTCGACACGCTCAGGCGCGCCCAGGCGTTGGCGGGCACGCCGCCCAGCGCCAGACCGACCGCCACGCGGACCACGCCGCCGTGCGTGAACACCAGCACCCGCTGGCCGGGGTGTCGCGCCTGGATCTGCGCGAAAGCGTCGCCGCTGCGGGCGTACAGGTCCTCCATGCTCTCCCCGCCGGGACGGCGGGTACTCCAGGGTTCGGCACTCAGGGCCTGCAGGTACTCGGGGAAGCGGGCGCGGATCTCGTGGATGGTCAGCCCCGCGAGTTCCCCGACGTGAATCTCGCGCAGGCCCTCGTCGGTCTGCACCGGGGGCGCGCCGTGCAGGCGCTCGGCGACGATGCGGGCCGTCTGCGCGGCGCGGGCCAGGTCGCTGGTGTACACGGCGTCGAAGGGTTGCGCGGTCAGACGTTCCGCGAGGCTGGCCGCCTGCAGCACGCCCACCGGGCTGAGTGGCACGTCCGTCTGCCCCTGGTAGCGGCCGTCGGCGTTCCAGGTGCTCTCGCCGTGCCGGACCACCCAGAATTCGGTGGCGGTGGCGCGGTCCGGCGCGGCGAAGCCGGTGGGGGCCAGCCGCCTGGTCAAACGGCTCCCGTGAAGGTCACGCCCTGACCGGCCGTCATCTGGCCGATCACCCAGGGCTGCTCTCCGGCGGCCCGCAGGGCGTCCAGCGCCGCCTCGCCCTGCGCGGCGGGCAGGATGAACAGGAAGCCCACGCCCATGTTCAGCGCCCGGAACGCTTCCTGACGTTCCACCCCGGCACGCGCCACGATCAGTTCGAAGACCGGCGGGACGGTCCAGCTGCCGGTGTCGACCTGCATGCCGATCCCGGCGGGGAACACGCGGGGCGGGTTGTCGATCAGGCCGCCGCCCGTGATGTGCGCCATGCCGCGCACGTCCACCCCGGCGGCCTGCAGGGCGTCGAAGGCCGGCAGGTACGGGCGGTGCGGGACGGGCAGCAGGTCCGCGAGCGTCTGGCCGTTCAGGTCGTCGCGCGCCTCGTTCCAGTCGAGGTCGTCCAGGGCCATGCGGGCCAGCGAGAAGCCGTTGGTGTGCAGGCCCGAGCTGGGCAGCGCGATCACGGTGTCGCCCGCCTCGATGCGCGCGCCGGTGATCAGGGCGGGGCGGTCCACGACGCCCACGATGGTGCCCACGATGTCCAGTTCGCCATCCACGTACACGCCGGGCATCTCGGCGGTCTCGCCGCCCAGCAGGGCCACGCCCAGCGCCTCGCAGGCCTGCGCCGCGCCGGTCACGACCTCCGCGACCCGTTCGGGCGAGAGTTTGCCCATGGCGACGTAATCCAGGAAGAACAGCGGGCGCGCGCCCTGCACGAGAATGTCGTTCACGCAGTGGTTCACGATGTCGCCGCCCAGCCCGCCGAAACGGCCGGTGCGGACCGCGACCTTGGTCTTGGTGCCCACGCCGTCGGTGCTGGCGACCAGGACCGGGTCTTGCATGTGGCCGAACGCGGCGCGGAACAGGCCGCCGAAGCCGCCCAGGCCGCCCAGTACGTTGGGCGTGTGGGTGCGGGCCACCGCGTCTTTCATCAGGTGAACGGCGCGGTGGCCGGCGTCGATGCTGACGCCCGCGCGTTCGTAGGCCGACGCCTGGGCGCCTTGCTTGCTTTCAGTCATGTGCTCCTGCCTCCTGCGGTCCGCTGAGCGGATGTTCAGTGCAGTGTAACCAAAGTCGCGCGGATCGGGGCCGGGCGGGCAGCGTCAGGGACGGGCGGCGCGGCGGGCCAGCAGCCAGCGGGTCAGGCCGATCACGCCCACGGTGGCCGACAGCAGGCCCAGGCCCCACAGCATGCGCTGCGTGTCCCCGCTGAGCCACACGACGAGCGCCGTGACCGGCAGCGCGCCGGCGGCCGTGGCGACCATGAACGGCCGGAAGCCCATGCGGGCCGCGCCCGCCACGAGGTTCATGACGTCGGCGGACAGGACCGGCATCAGGCGCACCATCAGCACACCCTGCAGGCCGTAACGGGCGGCGAAGTCGTGCGCGGCGCGGCGGGCGGTCTCACCGGCCAGGGTGCGGACCAGGGTGTCCCCCAGCGTGCGGCCCAGGCCGTACCCGGCGGCCGCGCCGAGCAGCGTGCCGGCGTACACGATCAGGAAGCCCTCGTATGGCCCGTAGGCGCGGGCGGTCACGGCGGTCATGACCAGCGCCGGCAGGACCGGCAGGACTGCCTGCAGCACGAATCCTGCGATCAGCGCGAGCGGCCCGGCCCACCCCAGGCCGTCCACGAAGGCGTGCGTGACGCGCGGATCACGGCTGGTCAGGGCGGCGTAGGCGCGGGCCAGGAAGTCACGCACGTCGGGCAGCAGGGCCAGACCGATCAGCAGCAGCAGGGCGCCGCCCAGGATCAGCCAGCGCAGGTAACGGGGTGGATGCACGGCGGCGGTCATCGCGGCCCAGTGTAGGGGCGGGAGATGTGAGCGGCGACCATCAAAGGTTGGGGGTCGCGGGGGGACGCGCCAGGGGAACGGTCAGGTCGTCGCGGGCATACCCCCAGCCGGGCGGCAGGTGCGCGGCGCGGCGCACGTCCACGCCGTGCGACAGGTGCGTCAGGATCACCTGCCGGGCGGCCCGCGCCCAGGGCAGGGCCAGGGCCTCGCGCACGTCGTACACGCTGCGGCCGGTCAGGGGCACGCCGGACTCGTCCTCGAAGGACGTGCCGAGCAGCAGGGTGTCCAGGCCAGCGCCGCCGGGACCGCGCAGCCACGTGCGGGCCAGTTCCAGCGGAATGCCGATGGCGTCCGTGACGACCGCCGCCGACCAGCCCTGCTCCCCGGCCCCGGCGGGACGGTCGAGGCGGTAGGCGTGGCTGTGGCCGTTCGCGCCGTGCGGCACCCGGAAGGCCCGCACGGTCACGCCGCCCACCGGGACGCCCCGCGGCGGGATGGGCCGCACCGGCCCCGCCTCGCCCGCCGGGAAGGCGTACGGGAAGCGCGCGGCGATCTGCGGCACGACCTCCGGCGGGGCGTACACCCGCAGCCGCCCGTCGGCGTAGCGCACGTAGTCGAGCAGGTCACCCAGGCCGAGCAGGTGGTCGTTGTGCGCGTGCGAGATGAACACCGCGTCCGGCACGAGCGGACCACTCAGGCGGGCCAGTCCGGCGTGCGTGTCCGGCCCGGCGTCCAGCAGCGCCGACTGCCCGCCCGAGCGCAGCAGCGTGGCGGTGCGGGTGCGGCGGTTCACGCCGGGCTGCCCGTGTGCGCCGCGCGCCTCGGCGCACACGGGGCAGGCGCACCAGAAGCGCGGCACGCCCTTGCTGTCGCCCGTGCCGAGCAGCGTCAGGGTGTCGGGCCGTACCGGGCCGGGCGGGTGGGGGCCGGTCACGGGGTCATCAGGTCACGCGCGGCGCGGGCGAGGTCGCCGCTGCCCGCCAGACTGCTGCCCACCAGCACGGCGTCCGCCAGTCCGCGCACGGCGGCGATGTCCTGCGGGGTGCGGTAGCCGCTCTCGGCGACCAGCACGCCCGCGAAGCCCGCGTCACGCGCCCGGTGGATCAGGCGCGGGCTGACGTTCAGGTCGATCTCCAGGGTGGTCAGGTCGCGGTTGTTCACGCCGATGATCCGCGCCCCGGCCTCCAGCGCGATGTCCAGTTCGCGTTCGTCGTGAACCTCGACCAGGGCGTCCAGGCCCAGGTGGTGCGCCGCGCCCAGGTACTCGCCGGTGTGTTCGTGCAGCACGCTGACCATCAGCAGCGCCGCCGACGCGCCCCAGTCGGCCGCCTCGCGCAGCATGGCGGGGTGCACCACGAAATCCTTGCGCAGCGCCGGAAGGTCCGTGACGGCCACGACCTCCAGCAGCGCCTCGCGGTTCCCGTCGAAGTACCTCGGTTCGGTCAGGACGCTGATGGCAGCCGCGCCGCCCGCCGCGTACGCCCGCGCCGCGTCGGCCGGGTCGAGCGGCGCGATGGCCCCCTGGCTGGGACTGGCGCGTTTCACCTCGGCGATCAGACCCAGCGCCGGGGCGCGCAGGGCCGCCTCGAAGCGCCGCGCGGCGGGACGGGCGCCGCCCAGGGTGGGGTCGGCGTCCCGGTAGTCCCCGGCGCGGAGGTCCACGATGCGGCCCAGCACGCCCGGAACGCGCTTCAGGTCAGGGGTGCTCAGAACAGACATGCGCCGAAGCATAGAGCATTTGCCCGTCGGTTCAGGAGCCGGCCGGGACGGACCGCTGCGCCCGGCGTGTTAGCCTGAGCCCCTATGAGTCTCGCCCCCGGCAACGGCCCCGTACAGATCACGCAGGACCAACTTCAGGCCCGCATTCACGAAATCGCCGCGAAAATCCGCGAGGACTACCAGGGCATGGAACCGCACCTGATCTGCGTCCTGAACGGCGCGTTCATGTTCCACGCCGACCTGGTGCGCACCATCGACATGCCCTGCACCATCGACTTCCTGCAGGCCAGCTCGTACGGCAACGCCAAGCAGAGCAGCGGCGAGGTCCGCATCGTCAAGGACCTGCAGTTCCCGATCAGCGACCGGCACGTGATCCTGGTCGAGGACATCGTGGATACCGGCATCACCATGAACTACCTGCTGCACTACCTGGAGGGCCGCGGGCCCGCCAGCCTGAAGATCGCCGCGCTGCTCAGCAAACCCAGCCGCCGCAAGGTCGAGATTCCCGTCGAGTACCTGGGGTTCACCATTCCCGACGCCTTCGTGTACGGGTACGGCCTGGACCGCGCGCAGTTTGACCGGAACCTGCCGTACATCACCAGCCAGGAATGATTACGGACTCGGATTGAACGGCTTACAAAGCCATTCAATCCGAGCGAAGCCAGTAGGAGCAAAACGGATTCCGGACGTGGAGTTGACAGATCGATGGTGGTCCGATCTGTGAACGAAACAAACGGAATCCGTATGATACGGACTCCGATTGAATGGGCTGCAAAGACCATTCAATCCGAGCGGATGCGAGAAGGAGAGAAGCGGGTTCCGGACGTGGAGCCGGCAATCCGGTGAAGTTCCGGATTGTCGGCGAAACAAACGGAATCCGTATGATACGGGCTCGGAGAGCTGCGCCGCAGCGCGAGGGAGCGCAGAGCGGACGGCCGGCTGTTTCGCCCTCCCGCCGCTGTCAGGGCAGGGTGACGGTACTCAGCAGCGCGTAGTGGTCGCTGATCTTCGGCCGGTCCTGCCGCACCCGTTCGTCGCCGCGTTTCAGGCCCGGCGAGTACAGGAAGTAGTCGATGGTCCGGTCCGGTTTTCCCACGGCCGGATCGTTCGGTTCATGCGTGATGAAGGCCGGGTCGCCACTGTCGATCTGCGCCGGGCTGGGGAACGACCCGAACCTCGCGAGCAGCGGCGTCAGTTCGGTCTGCGGGTTGAAGTACGCCCGCTCGCGCTCCCGCAGGCGGTCGTACGCGGCGCGGGTGCCGAGCAGGTTGAAGTCCCCGCCCATCACCCAGGGGGCCGGCGTGGCGCCGAGCAGGTCGTTCACGAACGCCACCTGCCGCCGCATGGTGTCGCAGCCCTGCGCGAAGGCGTCCATGTGCGTGTTGAAGGCACTCAGGGGCGCGCCGTCCTGCACGGGCAGCGTCACGCCCAGCACCGCCCGCTTGAAGTTGAACGCGACGGTGAGCGGGTCCCCGCAGATGCGCGGCAACTGGTAGCGGGTGGCGGTGTCCAGGCGGTAGCGGCTGAGCGTCACGAGA
Source organism: Deinococcus depolymerans (assembly GCF_039522025.1). Lineage (NCBI taxonomy): Bacteria > Thermotogati > Deinococcota > Deinococci > Deinococcales > Deinococcaceae > Deinococcus > Deinococcus depolymerans. The sequence goes on from NZ_BAAADB010000008.1 coordinate 54,990, forward strand.
CTCAGGCCCACCCGGCCCATGATGGACGGGTGCGGCACGAACGCCGCCCGGTGGTAGTAGGTGGTGGCCGCGCAGGGGAACGCGCCGCCCAGCCTCGACTGCAGCAGGGCCAGCTGGTCCTGGTAGTCGGTGCGGCGGCTGTCCCGGTCGACCTCCTGCAGCAGGATCAGGTCCGGGCGCTCCTGCCCGATGGCGCTCGTCACCTCGTCCAGCGTCCGGGCGATGCTGTCGGCACTGGGGCGGGTGTCGGGGCCGTCGCCGTCCAGGGTGTCGTAGAAGAACACGTACCCGCGGCCCGCGAGGTACTGCACGTTCCAGTTCATGACCCGCAGGGTCTGGCCGGCCCGCAGCGTGGGGGCCGAGTCGGGGCAGCTCAGGTCGGCTGCCTGCACGGGTTTGGGATGGTCGGTCAGGGCGTACACCACACCTGCCAGGACGCCCGCGAGCAGCAGCAGTCCGGCCAGCAGGCGCGGTAGCCACCGCGTCAGGATTCGTTTCATGGTGCGAGCAGCATAGCCCCCGGGCGGGCTGGACGTGGGAACCTCTTCCCCGCCGGGACCGTACCGTCCTTTCAGATGTCCCCGTCATCCCTGACCGCGCCGCCCCCCGCTGCGCCGCCCCCGTCTGAGTGGCCCCTGCCGGCCCTGTTCCTGCCGCCCGGCCCGCTGGTGGTGGCCGGGCGTCCGCTGGCGCAGCTGCCCGGCCTGACCCTGCAGGCGGGCGAGGTGCTGCACCTGCAAGGCCCGAACGGCGCCGGCAAGACGACGCTGCTGCGCGCCCTGGCCGGCGAGCGGGAGGGCGTGGACGGCGCGCGGGTCGCGGGCGGCGTGCCGGGCAGCCGGACGGCGCGGGCAGCGACGGCGTGGGTGTCCACCGACGCGCCGCTGCCGGACGACCTGAGCGCCGGGGAGTTCCTGCAGTTCACGGCGGCGCTGTGGTCCCGCCCGGCCGGGCCGCTGCTCGCGCTGGCCGGGACGCTGGGACTGGACCGCTGGCTGGACGCGTGGCCGCAGGACCTGTCGCGCGGCACCCGCCAGAAGGTCGCGCTGAGCGCGGCGCTGGGCCTGGGTCTGCCGCTGACGCTGCTGGACGAACCGTTCGGGACGCTGGACACGGCCGCGCGGGCGGCGCTGCTGCGGGCCGTGCGGGATCGGGCGGAGGCGGGCGGGGCGCTGATCGTCACGACGCACGGGGACGAACTGGCCCCGCTGCGGCCCCGCACGCTGACGCTGGACCTGGCGTGAACGGCCGACCCGGGCGGCCAGAACGGGTGGTGTGGGCCGCGCAGGCCCTCACGGCCCGCCGCGCGTGGCGGCAGACCTGGGGAGCGTGGCGGGCCGCCGGGCTGCCGCTGATGGCCGCGTACCTGGGCGGCGCGGCCCTGATCGCGCTGGTCAGCCTGTGGCAGACGTACCGGCCCGCGCCGTTCGACCTGCCGCTGGCGCTGCTGCTTCCGCTGGTCTGCGCGGGCCTGCTGCTGGCCGCCCTGGGCGCCCGGTCTGGCCGCCCGCCGCTGGTCCTGTCCGGCGCGGACCTGAACTGGCTGCGGCCGCCCGCCGCGCCGTGGGCCGCGCTGCTGTGGCCGCTGCTGCGCACCGCCGCGCCGTGGCTGCTGGCCGGACTCGCCGGCGGGAGCGTGCTGCTGGCATGGCACCCCGGAAGCTGGGCGTTCGCCGCGGCGCTGCCCCTGCTGACGCTCGGGGTGCCGCTCGTGCGGGCCGGGGCGCACGCCGCCCGCCTGACCGGGCGGCCCGCGCCGACCCTGCTGGCCGGAACACTGCTCCCCCTGGCGGGCCTGCTGCATCCGGCACTCCTGCCGGTGGGCGCGGCCCTGACCGGCGTGGTCGCCGCGTGCACGTGGCGGCGCTCCCTGCACGCCGACCTGCCCCCGCGCCTGCACCGGCAACTGGAGATCCAGGCGCTGCGGGCCGGCGCGCGCCGCCTGGGACTGCCCGCGCCGGTCATGACGGCCGACGGGCGGCGCGCGCCCCGCACGTGGTCTCCCCCACTGCGGCGGGCCACGCCTGCACGCGCGCTGCTGTGGCGTGCGTCCCTGACCCTGCTGGACCGGCCGCATCGGCTGCTGCCTGCGGTGCTGGGCGGCGCGGCCCTGGCCGCCGGACTGCCGACACTGGCGGCGCTGCCCCTGGCCGTCACGCTGGCCCTGCGTCCGCCTGCCCTGCCCGTGGGCGCGCCGGTCAGTGCCCGGTGGGCGCGACTCCTCACGTTCCTGCCCGCTGGCCTGAGCCTGGGCGCACTGAGTCTGCTGGGCGCGCTGCTGGTCGGGGCGGCGCCCGCTGCGGCCCTGACGGCGCTGCTGAGCCCGTGGGCCGCGCACGCCGTTCACGCCTGGCTGGGTGACACGCTGCCCGGTACTGGTGCGGCGGAGCAGGCGTCGTTCGGGGCGGCCCTGGCCCCCGGCCTGCTCGCGGCGCTGTCCGGCGTGTGCGGGGTGGGCGCTGCGGCCCCGGCGGCCGTGCTGATCCTGGGTCTGCTGGCCGCGCTGGCCGCCCCGCTCGCCTGACCCGACTCCGTGCTGATGCGGGTCCGTGCTGATGCGGGTCCGGGCGCGGGGTCACGCGCCCCTGGCCGCTTCCGGGCCGGGCGGGGTAGCCTGCGCCCATGACGGGAGCGGCTTGAAGGGAGTGGTGTGGGTGGTCGCGGCGCTGGCGTTGCTGGTGTGTGCGGGGGCGTGGTGGCAGTCCGGGGCGCGCTGGCGGGGCGACCTGTACTGTTTCGAGCAGCCGGGGCGGGTGTGGGGGCTGGCGGCCGTTCCGGCGGGCGGCACGCCGATCTGCCCGGAGTCGCGGACGGTGCGGGCCGAGGTGCGGGCCGGTCAGACCCGCGTCGAGCAGTTCACCTTTCCCGGCTGGCAGCCCGAGGCGGTGCTGAACGTCCTGAAGGCCGGGGGGTTCACGCAGTTGACCGCGCGTCCCGACGACGGCGTGCAGCTCGAGGTGGTGCTCACGCGCGGCCGCGAGCGGGTGATGTACCTCGCCGCTCACCAGGGTCCGGGGACCTTCGTGACCGTCAGCAGCGCCCCGGCCCGCTGAGCGGCCCGCCGGCGTGACGAACGGCGGGCCGGTGCGCTACACTTCCAGGCATGATCCGCTCTGCGCTTACCAGCCGGGGACGCCTCGACTGACCGTACCGGTCCGTTCGAGCGTCCCCGGCTGGCTGCCGGGGCGATTTTTTTTGATGATGGTCGGTGGTTGATAGACCAGCCTCTGCAGCCGCCAGAGCGGCCCCGTCCATCACCTGTCAACTCTCACCCATCACCCCTCCGAAGGAGTCCAGATGAACAACGAGCACCCCATCAACATTCCCGAGCCGCGCATGGAGCGCTACAACCCGCACGCCATCGAGAAGAAATGGCAGGACGCCTGGGAGCAGAGCGGCCTGTACAGGTTCAACGAGGACGCGCCGGGCGAGAAGTTCTACGCGCTGACGATGTTCCCGTACCCCAGCGGAAATCTGCACATCGGGCACTGGTACGCGAACGTCGCGCCGGACGCGCGGGCCCGCTGGCTGCGGATGCGCGGGTACAACGTGCTGTTCCCGATGGGCTTCGACGCGTTCGGCCTGCCCGCCGAGAACGCCGCCATCAAGAACAGGACCAATCCCGCCACCTGGACGTACGCGAACATCGAACGGATGACCGGGCAGTTCCAGGCGATGGGCACCATGATCGACTGGAGCCGCCAGTTCGCCACGTGCGACCCGGAGTACTACCGCTGGAACCAGTGGTTCTTCATCGAGTTCTACAAGCGCGGCCTGGCGTACAAGAAGGGCGGGCTGGTGAACTGGTGCCCGAAGGATCAGACGGTGCTGGCGAACGAGCAGGTCGTGAACGGCCACTGCGAGCGCTGCGGGACCGCCGTGGAGAAACGCAACCTGAGCCAGTGGTACATGAAGATCACGGACTACGCCGACGAGCTGCTGGACTTCAGTGACACGGACATGCCCGAGAAGGTCCGCCTGATGCAGACCAACTGGATCGGGAAGTCGGTGGGGGCCGAGGTGACCTTCGACACGCCGGCCGGGCCGGAGACGGTGTTCACGACCCGCCCGGACACGCTGATGGGCGCGACGTTCATGGTGCTGGCCCCCGAGCACGCCAAGGTGGCGGACCTGACCACCGACGGGCAGCGCGCGGAGGTCGAGGCGTACGTGGCGGCGGCGGGCCGCAAGACGGACGTGGAACGCCAGCAGGAGGGCGAGAAGACCGGCGTGTTCACCGGCAGCTACGCCACGCACCCCATCACCGGGCATCAGCTGCCGATCTGGGTGGCGGACTACGTGCTGGTCACGTACGGCACCGGGTCGATCATGGCGGTGCCCGCGCACGACGAGCGTGACTTCGCGTTCGCCCGCAAGTTCGGGCTGGACGTCGTGGAGGTCATCCGCGCCGAGGGGGCCGGGCCGATGGCCGAGGACGCGGCGGAACCCTACACCGGCGAGGGCGTCATCGTGAACAGCGGCGAGTTCGACGGACTGCCCGGTGGCAAGGCCAGCATCGCCGCCATCGTGGAGCAGCTGGAGGCGCGCGGCATCGCGAAGGCGAAGACCACCTACCGCCTGCGCGACTGGCTGTTCGCCCGCCAGCGCTACTGGGGCACCCCGATTCCGTTCGTGCACTGCCCCGAGCACGGCGCGCAGCCCGTCCCCGAGGACCAGCTGCCGGTCCGCCTGCCCGAGAACGTGGAGTTCACCCCGACCGGCCAGAGCCCCCTGAAACTGGACACCGAGTGGCTGAAGACCACCTGCCCCGTCTGCGGGGGGGAAGCCGAGCGTGACACGGACACCATGGACACCTTCGTGGACTCCAGCTGGTACATGTACCGCTACCTGAGCCCCGACTACCACGACGGTCCCTTCGACCCCGCCAAGGACCCCATGATGCCGGTCGACCTGTACACGGGAGGCATCGAGCACGCGATCCTGCACCTGCTGTACTCGCGCTTCTGGGTGAAGGTCATGCGCGACATGGGCCTGACGAAGCACAGCGAACCCTTCGCCCGGCTGCGCAACCAGGGCATGATCCTGGGCGAGGACGGCGAGAAGATGAGCAAGTCACGCGGGAACGTCGTCGACCCGGATGACCTGGTGCGCGAGTACGGCGCGGACACGGTCCGCACGTACCTGATGTTCATCGCGCCGTGGGAACTGGGCGGCCCGTGGGACCCGCAGGGCATCAACGGCCCCGCCAAGTGGCTGAGCCGCGTGTGGAACCTGTACGTGGAGGACAAGGTCACCGGCCCCGCCGAGACCGTCAGTGACGCCGACCTGCGCTTCGCGGTGCACTCCACCCTGAAGAAGGTCACGGGGGACTTCGAGCGTCTGAGCTTCAACACCATCATCGCGTCGCTGATGGAACTGACGAACACCCTGGTCAAGGCCAAACGCGCCCCGGTGTTCGGCACGCCCGCCTGGGACGAGGCGCTGGACATCTTCAACCGCCTGCTGGCCCCGGTCGTGCCGCACATCGCCGAGGAGATCTGGGCCGCGCGCGGCCAGGACGGCAGCGTGCACACCGCCGCGTGGCCCGAGGTGGACGAGGCGGCCGCGACCCGCGACACCGTCACCATGGGCGTGCAGGTCAGCGGCAAGGTGCGCGGACAGGTCACGATCAGCAAGAGCGCCACGCAGGACGAGGCGATGGCCGCCGCCAAAGAGAACGCCGACGTGGCCCGCTTCATCGAGGGCAAGCAGATCGTCAAGGAGATCTACGTGCCCGGCCGCATCATCAACATCGTCGTCCGCTGACCGCGGTTGGAACGGGACCTGCTGATGACCTGCCCCACCGCGGGGTGATGCCCGGGCCCGTTCCACCGCCACCCCACCAGCGCATCCCGGCGTCCACATGAGACGGCGTGGACACTTCACTCAGGGCGCGGATCTATTGTCAGTGGATGGCTCTTTCGACAGGTGATTTCGTGCCGGAGTTCACGGCGGTTCAGGAGGACGGTTCACCGTATCTGCCCGCGGCGCGGCGGTGGCGGGTGCTGTTCTTCTTCCCGAAAACGGCGACCACCCACTGCCAGCTGCAGGCGCGGCGTTACGAGGCGCTGCAGCCGGAGTTCCGGGCGCTGGGGATCGACGTGGTGGGCGTCAACGGGGACCCGCGCCGTGAACAGGTGCGGTTCCGGGATCTGTGCCGCCTGACCTTCCCGGTGCTGAACGACGTGCGGCACGAGGTCACGAACCTGTTCGGCGTGCTGGATGAACCGTGGCCGGGCGAGACGCTGCGCCGGCCGCGCCGGGAGACGTTCCTGATCAGTCCGGACGGGGTGATCAAGCAACACTGGCAGGCGGTGCATCCCGGCCAGGATGCCGAACTGGTCCTGGCAGCGGCGCAGGCCCTCCTGGTCTCCTGACCCGGACACCCGTCGGTTTCGTGGGCCCCCTGCCAGAACAGCAGGTGGCCCACGCCCTGTCATACGGACTGCCGTTTGTTTCGCCGACAATCCGGAACTTCACCGGATTGCCAGCTCCACGTCCGGAGGGGCGTTTCTCTCCTGCTCGCTCTGCAGCGCAGCTCTACGAGTCCGCTCGGATTGAATGGCCTTTGCAGCCCATTCAACCGGAGTCCGTATCAGTCCGGGGGGCTCCGGAGAGCTGCGGTACAGGGCGAGTGGAACCAAGGAGGATTCCGGGTTGCCACCGCAACGGAAGCGTTCCTGATCAGTCGCTGGCCTGTGCGGGCGCACCGGTCGCCTGGCCGTGGTCTGCCGGACGCTGGTAGTACCGGAGCTGACGGTCGGCATTCAGGCTGTGGCGGGGGCCGCGCAGCGCGAGGTAGGCGAACCAGACCCCCAGGGACAGGCCGGTGATGACCTGAAGCAGCAGCAGGAAGCCGAGGAGGGTGAGCAGTGACATGGTTCAGACTGTCAGTCGCCTGTGAGGCTGGACTGCGCCCGGCCTTAATCCACCCACAGGTGATCTTGAGAAAAAGTGCAGGAACTGTGGAACAGACAGCACGCCCCACGGCCCCTGCTTCCGGCGGCTGTCACTGCACCCTTCGGGCAACTGCCCTGACGACCCGGAAACCCACCGGGCTGCCGGTGCCACACCCGGCCTCCGCTCTGTTCCGACCCGCCGCGCAGCGCAGCTTTTCGGCGCGCGGATGCCAGCAGGTTCAGGGTTCTGCGCGGATGGCGTCACGGCCGGCGTTCTTCACGGCGTACAGGCGCCGGTCCGCCTCGGCGATCAGTGCGTCGAGGCGGGCGGTCGCGCCCGGCACGTCGGGCGCGACTGGCGCGTCGGGACGGTTCGGCAGGGGGGCGGGGTGCGCGGCGCTGGTCGTGTCGGCCACGCCGATACTCAGCGTGACGCGCAGGTCCGGCGCGATGCTGTGCCAGGGGTGCTCCTGCAGCCGACGCTGCAGTTCCTGGCAGGTGGCGGCCAGTTGCGCGGCGGTGGCGTCGGGCCGCAGGATCGTGAATTCCTCGCCGCCGTAACGGGCGGCGACGTCTCCGGGCCGCGCGACACTGCGGATCAGCCGGGCGACCTGCTGAAGCACCCGGTCGCCCATCTGGTGGCCCCAGGTGTCGTTGATGAGTTTGAAGTGGTCGACGTCGATGATCGCGGCGGCCAGTGGCCGGTCGGGTGTGCTGGCCGCCGCGAGGCGTTCGCCCTCGTGGAAGAGGTGTTCGCGGTTGGTCAGCTGGGTCAGGTGGTCGGTGCGGCCGAGTTCACGGATGCGGCGGTTCAGGTCGCGGAGTTCCTGCAGGTGAACGTTCAGTTCGTCGTTGCGCAGGCGTTCCTGTTCGGCCATGTCCTGCAGGGACTGGATGCGGCGCAATACCTCGAAACTCTGGAAGTTCTGGCGGCGTTCGGCGGTGTGGCGGTGGCGTTCGAGCCGCAGGGTTTCCTGCAGGTGGGTCAGGGCGGAGGCGTGGTCGCCGAGCGCGGCGTAGGCGACACTGAGCGCCTCGTGCAGGACCGGGAGGCTGACGTGCTCGCCGAGTTGCCGGGCGCGGTCCAGCGCGGGGAGGAGCAGGGTGGGTACGCGGTCCGGCGTGGCGTGACGGGCGAGTGCCAGGGCGGCCGTGATCTGCACTTCCGGGTTGCTGTCGGCGCGGTTGAAGAATTCCAGCCGGGCGCGGGTCCGGTCGGCGCGGGGGTCGTTCAGGGCGCTCAGGGCGTGCAGCAGGGCGGCCTGCACCTCGACTTCCAGGGTGGGTTGCTGGTCGAGGTGCGGGAAGGTCAGGGCCTGCGTGGCGTGGTGCAGCGTGGTGTGGTGGTCACCGGCGCGCTGGGCGAACTCCGCGAGGTTGGTGTGGGCGACCGCCACGCCGTGGGCGTAGTTCATGGCCTGAAAGGCGAGCAGCGCCTCGGTGATGTGCTGGCGGGCCCGGCCGGGGTCACTGAGGCGCAGTTCGACGCCCAGGTCGTGCAGGGCGGTCGCGGACAGTTCCGGGTCCCGGATGTGCCGGGCGAGGTCCACCTGCTCCTCGTACAGGGAGACGGCCAGGTCGGGCCGGTTGAGCTGGCTCTGCAGGGCCGCCAGGATGTTCAGCCCCCGGCCGAGCCAGACGCTGGGCGCCGCGAGTCTCAGGTGGTTGAGGCTGACGGTGACGCGCTCGACCGCGTCGGGCAGCGCGCCGTCACGCCACAGGAGGTAGGCGGCGATCACGCCGGCCTGGGCGTCGTTCCGGCCGCCGAGTTCCGCACGGACCACCGCGCGGGCGACGGACGGCTGGTCGTCCCGGGCCGCCCAGGCGGTGTCGAGTGGAGAGAGGGAAGCGGGGGGCGCGGTGTTCATGGCCTGCGACACGATAGT